>NZ_JAUOQN010000047.1:0-37123 GCF_030547555.1 Salipiger sp. 1_MG-2023
GTCACACCCGGCCGCGCGCTGCGCTACGCCGGGGGCTCCGCGCGCGGCCTCCTACACCAAGCGTTGGGACACTACCCCGACCCGCAACCAAGGCATGCCGGGCGGCGCTGCAACCGCATGACCTGATCGAGCACCCTGAACCCATTGTCTTTCGCCAGATGCCCGGCCTCGCCGGTTCCGTATCCACGTGTCAAATGTTCAATGGTCCCTTTGGCGCCTCATAATGGTCAGAAGGCCAGAGGTTTACGGACAAAAAACATGTTATTAATCAACTTCATATGTTCTTTTTTCCGAGGTCTCGCCGGGATTGATGCGTCTCACAAGGCTTTGGAAAAATGTCATCAATAGTAAACACCCGACAGCCATCTCCATGACACAGGGTGAGCGTCAAGAGGACACCAATACCGGGTGCCATGACCCAAGTTCACGATCTCCGCCTGTCAGTCGAGTCTCCCTTGGGGATCCGTTGCAATGCTGAGAGACGGCCGTCTGGTCATCGTGTCGGCGGGCAGTTTGCGCGCGCTTCGGGTCGAGGTGATGGCCTCCCGCGGACAGACGAACGGGCAAACGGGCAAACGGGCAAACGGTGGACGACCACGCAGTCTCACACAACACCGACTTTTCAGACCAGTTTTAGATGTTTATGCTTGGCGTGCATCGATGCTCGGTAAAACCGCCCATCAAAATCGAGACCACGTCGGCACGTTTGAGGGACGGCCCAGCAGCCGGACAAATGACAGATCTACCGACAGATGCGTCTTTAGCGCATCATCGTCGCTGACGGCACGTCAATGGCAGGAACACCGCTTGTTTAAGCCAATAAATGGCTGACGAGTGGCATAACGAAAAGGGAGAGTAACGAAGACCACACGAAAAGAGCCCTCCAAGGTATCCCCTGAAGAGCCCTCATCACTGTGTAGCAACTTTGGTGTAACAATCCCCTTCAGAAGGGTCAATGAAAATGCACCTCGCGGTGCATCCCATCGGCATGCGTTGTTGCCTTCGGGTGCCCATTGATCGCGCCCGGATTTCTTGCCTTGGCTCTCTGACAGGTCGTCGTTCAAATCGAGAATGGCAGGAAATTCATCTGTCCAGCGCCGGCTTGCCCCGCAGGTCGCCGAAAACCGTTGGTCGCTTATCCGGGCCTTACGATCCATCAAGGATGAGTTCGGCCTGAAAGCGGCGCATGTCAACCTGCTCGAAGTCATGCTGCGGCTCTTGAAGCCCGATCAGGGCGAGGTGATCTTCGCCTCAAACCGCACACTTGCAGATTATGCAGGCGGCATTTCGGAAAGGACGTTGCGGCGGTACACCGAGAGGCTCGCCCTGTGCGGATTCATCGAGCGACAGGACAGCCCGAACGGAAAGCGGTACCGGCTGCGCAGTCAGGATGAGATCCTGAGTTTCGGTTTCTCCCTGACGCCATTGTTCGAACGATCCTCAGAGATCATGTACAAGGCAGGACAGCGCGCATCGTGTGAGCAGGCGTGCAAGCTGTTGAAAGCAAAAATCCAGACAATCCTCAAACACATCGAGCTCGAGGATCCGGATAACCTCATGCCCGAAGAGCTGCGTCGCAAGCTCCGCCGGAAACTGGGTTTTGCCGCTCTGCAAAATTTATATGACGAGCTTGTTCTGTCTGTGGATAACTTTGAGGCGCCACGGGCCCAGGCAAAGAAACTGACCGCCAGCGACAGCCAAACTGACCGCCACCAATCTATATCAGAAACAGAACAAAAATATATAGATAGCGACGAGGCTGAAGAACCGGTCAGCCTTGCGTTCCTGAATGCGGCCTGTCGCGAGGCGTCTGCCTTTTACACTGAAGGACCCCCTCAGGACTGGAGCGCCGTATATCGGTCCTCCAAATCCTTTGCCAAGATGCTCGGGATCGAACCATCGGTCCTCGACGAGGCCATACAGCAGCACGGCAATCGAAATGTGGCGATGTTCGTCTACTACATGCTCGAGGTTGCGTCTGACATCGGCAATTCAGGGGCATATTTCCGTACCGCCACACTTGGGAAAGGCGCGGCCAGCTTCGCACCGGCCCGGCTGATCCAAAACCTCGCAACCAGGTCGGTTCGCGCATCAAGCATTGGGGGAATGAACCGGGCCGAAATCAGCGGTGTTGCAGCCAAGAGAGAGCTGGGATCCTGGCGTGTCCCAGAAATCTCGGTGCCAAGCCGTTGGAGAAATACAGTTTGAACACCCACTTCAAAACCTGCTCCCCTCTTCAAACAGGTACACCCCCGCTACCGGTCCATCCAGGCCTGTGCGGAGAACAGAGGCGCACCAGATCCAGCCTCGCGTCGGATCCCGGCTCATCCCCGCCTGTGCGGGGAACAGGTCGTGAACGGGTCGCAGCCGTAGCCCATGAGCGGTTCATCCCCGCGTGCGCGGGGAACAGCCAAGCGCCACCAGATCCCGGCACAGATGCGCCGGTTCATCCCCGCGTGTGCGGGGAACAGTTCATGTGCTGGACCCCCTGCGCGTCACGCCGCGGTTCATCCCCGCGTGTGCGGGGAACAGTGCCGCCCGTAATGATGGAATACCGCAGCCCGCCGGTTCATCCCCGCGTGTGCGGGGAACAGCATGCGGCTCTGAAGGATGCCGCGCGGCGGGCCGGTTCATCCCCGCGTGTGCGGGGAACCGAAAATGTGCATTTCCCGGGTCGGGCTCTCCGCCGGTTCATCCCCGCGTGTGCGGGGAACAGCGGATCATAATTGCCTCGCCGCCCGTTAGAGCCGGTTCATCCCCGCGTGTGCGGGGAACAGTCTTCCTGTAGACCATTGATCTACCGAAAAATTATCGATGTCAAAGAGCGTACCGACTGTTTAGTCGGAAAACTGCGGCTGTCCTCACCTCTCCGGAAAAAAGCTCACCAGCTTCAAACCATCGAAATCCACCGGCATGCGTCGGTTCTGCCCTGCGGTGCGAAAGTCATAGCCCTGGTCGGTGGGGGCCTTCCAGACCATGACAGCGTCGCCCCCGTCCAGCCCTCCGAGCACTTGCTCCCAGATCATGTCCCTGGTGCGTGCAGAGTAGGTCCCGACGTAGACACCGGCACGCAATTCGACGAGCCAGGCTGCGAGCCGACCGCGCAACCTCGGGGGCGCGTTGGTCACGACCACGACCATCATCCCCGGTGGCCTGGATCGCCGGATCCGGGCGCCTTGAAGGCAACCGGCATGGCTTCGGGCGGCGGGTCGGGACGCAGCAGGTCGCCGGCCTCGAGAGCCTCCTCGATCGCGGGGATGATACGGCCAAGCAGCCCGCTTTTGCGAAAGGCATCGCGGCAGGCGAGCCGCACGGCGCGGTCTGGGGCCATGTCGAGCTTGCCCTTCGCCGCTTGCCCTGCGATCCGAAACGCTTCAGGAACAACGGTTTCCAGCTTGTAGAGATCCGCGATGTCGTAAACGAAGGAAAGCGGCTTGCCGGTGTGCAGGAAGCCGATGGCCGGCGCGTAGCCTGCGGCCAGCACCGCGGCCTCGGTCAAGCCATGCAGGCAGGCGGTCGCCGCCGACAGACAGCGGTTGGGCAGATCTGCGGCCTCCCAGTCTGTGGGATCGTAGCGCCGCCGCTTCCACTCCACGCCGTACCGGGCAGCCAGAAGCGCATAGCTTTCCCGCACCCGTACGCCCTCGATGCCACGCAGCTGGTCGATGGAGCGGCGCTGCGGCGCGTCCTCGCCGAAGCGCATCGCATACATCTTTCGCACGACGCGCAGGCGGGCGCTGTCGTCGAGCGCGATGCGGGCCTGCCAGAGCAACCGGTCCGAGCGCGCCCCGCCCGGCTGCCCGGCCGAATACAGCCGCACGCCGCCCTCGCCGATCCAGGTGATCAGCGTGCCGACCCGCGCCGCCAGGGCCACCGCGGCATGGCTGATGCGGGCGCCCGGTTCCAGCATGATCCCGGCAAGGCCACCCACCGGGATCTGGGTGCGCGTGCCGTCGGCATTCACCGCGACAAAGGCACCATCGGCGACGTCCAGCCGCGCGCGTTCGACAAAGACCAGCGACGCGCGATCCTTCAGCGGGATCGGGCGCGGTGGGGCAAGACCCGGAAGATCGCCCTTTGGCCGTTGCGTCACGGTGCCCGCCGGATCAGCATGAGGCCGCAGCCAAAGGCTTTTGCCCGCCCGAATCCCGCGCCCAGCGCCGCCACGAATGCCGCCGGCTCGCTCACCTCCAGTTGCCCCGCCAGATCGAGGATACCGAACTGCGGCTGGCCCTTTCGGGGGCCCCGATGAGCTGAAAGAGCCTCGGCAGAATAGTCTTCGGCCGTGGCCTCCAGCAGGCGGAATCCCGACCGCTCACCCTGCCGGGACATCCAGTCGCGCCCAGCGCTGCTCGCCAGTTCCATACGGTGTGCGGCGCGCTCTTCGCGCGGCAGGCCGTGCAGCGCATCCATCACCACGTCGACCCGCTGCCCGCCGCGCTTCATGCGGGTGGCATTGGCGCGCAGGCGGAAGGCCAGCCGGTCGCCAGGACGGAGTGTCGGCGCGAAGGGCTTTACCTGGTGCGGCTCGAACAGGTCCGAGACGATCGGCGGACGCACGGAGAGCACGATGAACGCGCCGCTCTCGTCTTCGCGCCATAGGAAATCGCGCTGTCGATCCGGTCCGTCGGAAAACGCCGACCAGAGCAGGTTATGCGCGGCCGAGCGGCGCAGCCCTGTCGACTTGGGCGTCAGCAGCGGGGCAAGCGCCTGTGCCGAGGGGCTGCGCGACAGTCGGATCCGGCTGAGATAGAGCGTCATGCCGGAGCTCCCGGCGCAATCCTGACCCGGCGCATGGCAACCCGGCGCGGGCCATGATGCCAGCGCGCCCGGTCCAGGGGCATGTCGTTGACAGTCTCGCCGCCCGGATCCGTTTCGACAAGCGTATGCGCGATGGCCCCAGCCCACCAGGGCGGCAGCCTCACCTGCGCCAGGGCGGCCTCGGTCGTGTCTGCCTCGACCAGCCGGGCCCCGGTCGGCGCAGACAGCGGACAGGACTTGCGCCCGAGGTAAAGCGTGAACTGAGGGCACCGAAGCGCTGCGGCAATCGCGGCAAGCCCCTCCCCGCTCACGACCACGCCATAGAGCGGGCCGGCCCGGTAGTCGCGCAAGGTGATCGTTGTATTGGCGCGGTGCCCCGCGGCCCGCAGCGCTTCGGGGCGCGAATTTGGCTGCTTGACCGTGGCAGACGGTATGGTCTGCACCGTATGATAATCCCGGAGCGGCACCCCGGCCTCAAAGATCGCCACTGAAATTTCCAGAGCCTCGAGCCACGAGAAGTCGCCGTCTCGCCGGATGCCCAGCGCCGCGCCCATGAGTCCGATCAGCGCCGCGCGCCCCGGCCAGACCAACGAGCCGCGCCGCTCGTGGCCTGCCAGCTCGCCCATGGCGCCCAGGCTGGCCGCGAGGGAGAAGACAAGAAACGATGGCATCAGGCCGCCCCGACGGCTTCGGTGGCAAAGCGGACGATCTCACCCAGCGTCCCCTCGCCCTTGAGCGTGTCGAGGGTCCGGAACTCTTCCGCCACGCCCTCGAAATAGCAGGCGTCGATGTGCGCGGCGGTCTGCGTCATCGCAACCACGGACCCGGTTTCAAGGTCATTTACCCCAAGGGTCTGCAGCTTCTTCTCAACGGGTTTGAAGAACGCCCCCGACAGGTCGCGCGGCGCGCGGGAGCCGCGCTCGGCCCGGATGTGGTAGGCCATCGGGTGGTGGGCGAAACTGTTCTGCTTGCCACGCGGCGTGGTCTGGGCAATGGCACGGGTCAGCGCCTCGATGCCTTTGGCCGCAAGCGCGCGATCGCCGCCAAGGTTCTCGACCAGCAGATCGCAGTCGACGCAGACATACTGGTAGTAGATGCCCGACCCGAAGGCGATTTCCCCGAGATGCCCTGCCCCGGTGTCCTCCAGTTTGTTGAGATCGTCGACCGCCGAGAACCAGTCTTCCTCGGCCTGCGCGCTATGGGTGGTGATCGCATGGGCGACCTGTACCGCGGCATCCCGGTTGAAATCGGCGTCGGCGGCCAGCATCCGGCCAAACATGGCGATGTCGATCGCACCATCGGCACGGCGCAACACCAGCTTCTTGAGGTCTTTTTCCGCCGGAAGTTTCTCGCCTGCAACGATCTTGCCTGCGAGGTCCTCGGCCAGCGCCCATTCTGCCGGAGAGATGAAGGCCAGCGTCGTCGCGCGGGTCTCGGAGGTCTCCCCCTTCTTGACTGTTTCCAGCTTGCCGAAGATCCCTGCAACCGTGTCAGCGGCCTTGGTGGCATCTTCTTCGGCAACGCCGTTCCCGGTCAAGGCTGCGACCAGCTTGCCATGAAGATGCTTCGTGCGGGTTCCCGTATGCTCCTTCAGGTCAAGCGCGAAAAAACTGCTCTCGCGCAGGGCGCGCTTGATGGATTGCGACGACATGCGCAGGCGCGGCGCGCCGCCGACCATCGCCTGTTTCGGGCGGCCCTGCCATACCGACCGGCCACCGCATTCACTGTCGCCCCCGGCTCCAAGGTCTCTGCAACAGCGCGAGCCTTGGCATCGTCCGGCCAGCGCCGGTGACCCGACGCCTAGATCTCGACGCCCAGAGATTTGAGAAACGAATCTGTCGCGCACATTGCGAAACGCACGCCCCATCATGAGATGGGTATCACCTCGCAGCGCAAAAGCTCATCTACAACGTGGGCCGCAGACGCCGCCTCCATGTGTGAGGCCTTTTCTCGAGGCCTTCTGCCTCATGGCCGGTTTGGGATCTGCGCGTCGTGGTCAAAACATCAAACCGTGCTCGAAGCTCTCCCTGTAACGCAGAGGTCCCAAACCCCGATCTGGCCTGCTGCTGATCGAAGGGGCACGGCCAGCGCCGGTCTCATAGCCCCGTCACGTCGACCTCATGCGCCAGGTCTTCAAGCTTGCCGCGCAGCGCCGCTGCAAGCGCGATCCCCTCGGTTATATTGCGCAATCGGATAGCCTCGCGATTTGCGCCCGGGATACGCGGTCCATCGGTTCCCGGCAAAGCCGTCGAACCGATCAATTCATCAAAGACCCTGTCAACGCTGTGACCAAAGGTCTCGACTGAACCAAACGCCCTCACGTCAAGAGCCATGACGAATTGTCCGGTATTGGTCGGGGTCTCTTTGTCGGCGGTAAAGTTCACCACGTTTGACCCAAGCGCTGCGCCATTCACCGCGCCCGCAAGCAGGCCGATGGCCAGCGCAAGACCATAGCCCTTGGGGCCCCCGACCGGCAAAAGAAAGCCGTTGTCGCGTTGTGCGGGATCGGTCATCGCATCACCATTGCGGTCGATCATCCAGCCTTCGGGCATCGGTTCGCCCCGTTGCGCCAGCGTCTTGATCTTGCCCATGGCGGCCACGGTCGTCGCCATGTCCAGCACGAAGGGCGCACCAGAGCCGCCCGGTGCCGAGATGGCCAGCGGGTTGGTGCCCAGCAACAAGTCCATCCCGTTCCAGGCCGGCATGTGGTTGGCGCTGCCGACGGCTCCGACCATGCCGATCATGCCCGCCTTTGCCTGCGGGCGCACATAGAGCGCCGCCGGCCCCGCGTGGTTGGACCCGCGCAGACCGACCCAACCGACCCCGGTGTCGCGGGCCTTGGACATGGCGAGCGCAACGGCGAAATTCATCGCCAGATGCCCCATGCCGTTCTGCCCATCAACAAGGGCCGTCGCTGCCGTTTCCTGCAAGATGACCGGGCGCGACGCGGCCAGGGTCCCCCCCGCCCGCAACCGATCCACATATTGCTTCAACCGGAACACACCGTGGGTGTCGTAGCCAAGAAGATCCGCTTCGACCATGGTCCGGGCGACCTCGGCGGCCTCCTCGGGTGGCACCCCGACAGCGCCAAGGACCCGCGCCACGAAGGCGACAAGACGATCCGCCGGAATGCGATCGGTGGTCACGCTCACTCGTCCGATCCGTGAACGCGGTCCTTGTGCCAGAACACCAGCACGCGCTGCGCATAGGCCGTGGCGGCAAACAGCGCCAGCCCCACAAGGCTGAGATACAGGATCAACGAGAACACGCGCGGCGTATTCAGCTGCGATGCCGCGACGCGGATCAGTTCGCCGAACCCGTTGCCACCGCCCAGAAATTCACCGGTGATCGCTCCGGCCATGACACCGACCGATCCGATCTTGAGCCCGGTGAAGATCTGCGGCAGACCCGTCGGCAGCTTCATCTTGTAAAGCGTCTGCCAGCGGCTGGCGCCCATCGTCTTGAACAACATGCGCGCGTTGGCGTCGGGCGCATGCAGCCCCGCCGCGGTGCCCACCACGATCGGGAAGGTCGCGATAAAGGCCGCAAGCGCCACCTTGCTGTCGATGTCAAAGCCCAGCCAAGCGACGAACAGCGGCGCAAAGGCGACCTTGGGCATGGTGTCGATCGCCACGAGGTATGGCATGATCGCGCGTTCGCCGAACTTTGTTTCCCCGACGACGATCCCCAGCGTCAAGCCGATGGTGATCGCCAGCACATAGCCATACATCACCGTCTTGACCGTCGTCCAAAGCGATTCCAACATGTAGCCGCCGGAAAGCACATTCGCGCCGACGAGCATCATGTCGTTCCAGGTTTCCAGCGGGGTTGGCAGAATGATCGGAGGCACAAGTGCTGACATGGTGATCGCCTGCCAGACCGCCAGGAACACCACAGCCACGAATGCGATCTGAACCGGCCTCGGGATGCTGTCGATCAGCGCGGGCTTTTCTTCCCAGATGGTGTCTTCAAGCGGGGTGGGTGACACATCGGTCATTCGAAATCTCCCTGGTCCAGACGGGTGCGAATGCGTTCGACCAAAGCGCCGAACTTTGGCGTGGTGATCATGTCCAGCGTGCGCGGGCGCGGCAGATCGATTTCCACCACCTCGGCGATGCGCCCCGGGCGCGGGGCCAGCACATAGACCCGATCCGACAGGATGACCGCTTCCGAGATCGAATGCGTCACAAGGAACGCCGTGGCCTCGGTTTCAGCGCAGATGCGCTGAAGCTCCATGTTCATGAAATCGCGCGAAATCTCATCCAGCGCGGAAAACGGTTCATCCAGCAGGATCATGTCCGGTTCGGTTACCAGCATCCGGCAGATGGCCGCCCGTTGGGCCATGCCACCGGACAATTCGTTGGGATAGACGTTTTCAAACCCGCCAAGCCCAACCAGTTCCAGCAGTTTTTCGCCCCGCTCCCGAGCGGCTTTGGCGGCGGATTTGCCGGCGTTGATCTCGATCGGCAGCAGCACATTTTCGATCGTGGTGCGCCACGGAAACAGCGTGGCCTGCTGAAACATCATGCCGATATCGCGACGCGGGCCGCGCACCGGTTGACCGTTGATGACCACCCGCCCGCTGGAGGGCGGGATCAAGCCCGCCATGACTTTCAACAGCGTGGATTTACCACAGCCCGACGAGCCGATGACCGACGAAAAGCTGCCCCGCTCCAGCGCCAGGGAAATCCCTTCCAGCGCGCGAACCTGGTTGCGGGCGTAGGTTTTCCCTACGCCCGTCAGCTCGTAAACGGTCTCGGCCTTTGGCGGTATGCTTAGGGCGGAAACGTTTGCGACGGCGGCCATCAGTTCAACTCCGCGCTGATCTTGCTTACAAAATCGTTGGTAAAGGCGGCGCTCAGATCGTCGAGCGGCGCGGCGAGGTCACCATTGGCGATCAGGCTCGCCTGCCATTCGTCCCAAACAGCGGGCGGCAGGTAGCCAAGCCCCTTGTCCTCTTCCAGCGGGATGGATTTCGACCGCACCGCCGTGAACAGGGCCGAGGCGAAATCCCGGTCTTCGATTTCCTGCGGGAAGCCGGCGGCAAAGTGATCAAGCGAGGCTTCGCGGTTGGCCTCATCCATGGCGAAGATCTGGCCTTTCATGAAGGCCCGCACGAAGCCCTCGACCAGCGCGGGGTCTTGCTGGATGGTCTCGTTCATCGTCACGAGTCCATTGCCGAAAAAGCGCGCAAATTCCGCCGGCGTGATATCCCGCAGCGGAACGCCCCGCTGCACCAGCACCGCCGCATCCGCGACCGAGGCCGAATAGGCCGAGATGTCGCCCCGCAGGAATGCCGCCGTGGCAGGCCCGCCATCGCCCACCGTCATCATCTTGAAATCCTTGCCGGGCACCATGCCCGCCCCGCTCATCACATTGCGGGCAAAACCGACCTCGGCGCCATCGGCGGTGCCGGTTCCGATGACCTTGTCCGCCAGGTCGGCAGGTGTCTGAAACGGGCTGTCCTCTTCGACCATGATGCCGAAATTGGCGCGGGCGGCGACGTTGTAGATAAACACCGCATCGACCCCCCGCGACCGGGCGGTCAGCAGCGGCCCGGGTCCGGGACGGCCGAAATCCGCCTGTCCCGCAGCCAGCGCCTGGAGCACAGACCCCGATCCGTTGACCGTCTCGACCTGCACCTCCAGACCTTCGTCGGCGAAATAGCCCTCGCCGATGGCGATATAGACCGGAAACGAATTGATCGCCGAGGCGCTTGGTTGCGCAAAGGTGATCTTGCGCAGGTCTTGCGCAAAACCCGCCCCTGTGGCGGCCACGAGCACAACAGCCGAAACTGCGGCCGTCAGGAATTTGGAATAAGCCATGAATATCCTCCCTATCTGGCTTTGACACCGCCCCCCGGCCCTCCTCCGGCCGGACTGCGGTTTTCGATCAGGCGACGTGCTGTCTGGCACTGCCCTCAAGGCGCATGACATTCGTCAGACGCCCGATGCCTTCGATCTCGCAAGTGACGCTGTCGCCGTCTTGCAGGTAGCGCGGCGGGTCCATGGCGTAGCCCACGCCAGAGGGCGTGCCCGTGGCCAGAATATCACCCGGCTCGAGCGTCATGCCCTGAGACAGGGACGCGATCAGCGTCGGGATGTTGAACACCATATCCCGCGTGTTTCCGTCCTGACGCAGCTCGCCATTGACAGAACAGCGGATCGCCAGCGCGTGGGGATCGCCGATGGCGTCCGCCGTTACGATCACCGGCCCGATCGGACAGGACCCATCCAGCCCCTTGCCCTTGAAATACTGCCCCCCATGGCGGCGCTGAACATCGCGTGCGCTGATATCGTTGACGATCGTGTAGCCAAACACATGCTCCATCGCGCGCTCTGGCGGGATGTCGCGCCCGGGTTTGCCGATGACCACGCCAAGTTCGACCTCGTAATCAATAGCGGTCGACACATGTGGAAAGATCGGGATCGTCCCGTCTGGATCGGTAATGGCGGTGGGGGGTTTGGTAAAGAAAACCGGCACCTCGGTGACACCGACATTTTGCTTCTGCGCCCGGTCCCCTTCGGCAACATGCGCCATGTAGTTGCGCCCGACGCAGAACACATTCTTTGCCCGCGACGGGTAAGGCGCCACAAGCCGGAACGCACCCGGAGCCAGCTGCACAAGCGCGCTCTGGTCCTGCAAATCAGCCAGCGCCGCGTCACCCGCAGCGATCAGCGCCTCCAGTTCCCATGGTACGATACGTGCAGATCCACCCTCCTCAAGGATCGCTGTCCTGATCTTCGTTCCGTCCGAAATCTTGGCAATACGCATAGTTCTCCTCCAAGCCGCCATGCACCTGCATTGGAAACTGGTAGCGCACGAAGCCTGTTCGTGGCACGCAACCAATAAGAGAATTGGTTTTCCCAACGATATTGCAGACAGGACTGTTGCGCCCCACTCTGGATTGAGAACCGTTAGGCCACTGAGACTAATGAGTTTTATCAATTCCCAAAGGCACAACCAATGACCGAATTGGATCGCAGACACGACACACCGGATGCCATGCCCTTGGCATCCCGCCTGCGGCAGTACCTGATCGATGAGGGGTTTTCCCACAGCCATCGCATCCCCCCCGAACGCAAGCTGACCGAGCATTTCGGCGTAAGCCGGTTCGAGCTACGCAAGGCCCTGTCCGAGCTTGAAAGGGACGGCCTGATCTGGCGACACGTCGGCAGAGGCACGTTTCTCGGGGCCCGCCCCGTCCACAACCTGCACGATCTGGCCTATCTACGCGATCTGGCGCGCCCGGTGCCGCTGCTGGATGCGCGCCTGGCCATTGAACCGCAACTGGCCCGGCTGGCGGCCGAATACGCCACACCGGCGGATCTTGTTCAGATCCGGTCCTGGGCGGCACGCGGGCGGCAGGCAACGGACTGGCGTCTTTACGAGGCCGCCGACACCAACCTGCACAACTGCATTGCCCACGCGACGCACAACAAATTGCTGATCCATTTGTTCAACGAACTGAATTCCGTGCGGCGCGCCGTGCTATGGAACCTCAAAAGAACCAACAGCCGCCCTCCGAACACGCATTTCGCCTTTGCCGAGCACGATGCCATCATCGCCACCATCGCCGCGCGCGATCCCGCCGGAGCCGAGGAACGCATGCGCAATCACCTCACATCGGTCAAGAACCACCTGCCAAGCCGGCACTGAGCAAACCGAGACTGGGAAAACCGAGACCGAGCGTGCTGGTGCCGCAAAGCTCGCCCACGGGGGTGGGGGCCTGCATCGTGGGCTCGGTCGCGGCGGGGCTTTTTGCCGACATCGCAAGCGCGCAGGACCGGCTTGCCCCGGCTGCACGCCGCTTCGATCCCGACCCAGCGCGCCAAGCCGTCTACCAAGAGCTATACGGCCTGTTTCGCAGCGTTTACATGGGTTTCGGCAAGGGCGAACCGCTTGACCTTGGCGCCGTTCTGCCACGGCTGCGCGCCTTCCGGCTTGCTCAGGCCTGAAGCGGCCCGGGTTTGCGCCGCGAACCCGGGGGGCAACGCCTAGCGCCAGCGCCGCGCCTCGGCCAGGGCGGCCGCGATCTCGCGATCAAGCGCGGGCGGCACCGCGAATTGCTCGGCAAGGCGCGGCCATTGGGACAGGGCGGCATCGACCTCGTCGATGATCCGCGCGGCGCTGCGCGGGCGCAGCCCTGCCCCCCTTGCCACGTCGGCAAGCGCCGCCGCGCCGGGGCACCTTCCCTCCCCGGCCACGGCAAGCGAATGTTCGCCGCCCGGCCCCTGGGACCAGGACACATCATATGCCGGGGCCAGGCGCCCGCCCTGTCCATGAGAAAGCCGTGATTGCGCACGTGGTCATCCCGATTGAGCGCGCGCACATTGAACACCATGCGCCGGAACATCTGCTCTGCCGCGCGCACATCGCGGCAGACGATGCGCGCCAGCTTCATCAGGTCGGCGTAATCGACCGCCCCATATGTCATGCCGCAATCCAGCATCCCCGCGACCGTCGCAAGATGCAGCCTGCCATCGCCCGGCCTGTCGAAACGGTCGGTCACGAAAAAGCTTTCGCTGGCGCCGGTCAGCCGGGTCATGGGGCTTGTGTCGATGCCCGCAAGGCGCATCGCCGCGCCATAGGCCAGCTCTGCCTCGATGCTGCCGACCGGATCGCCCGCCGCCCGTGCCTTGATCAGCACATGGCGCCATCCGTGGCCGAGGGGCAGCCGGTGCCTGCGCCTGCGTACCCTCGGCCATGCGCTTGCCGGTGATCTCGAGTTCGGCGGCCACCAGCACATCCGGCACCTCTTCGGCGTCCGGGCCATGCACGGATTCGATCAGGGCGCGAAGCCCGTCGGGCGCCCGGAGTTCCCCCTTGGCGAACAGCACCCGCGCCGTGCGCCAGACATCCGCCAGCGAATATACCCAGGCCCCCTTGCCCAGCGCCGGCTGCAACCAGCGCTCATCGGCCACGGCATCCGGATCGGGCGAGAGCACATGCAGCACGGGCGCCGCGATCGCCTCGTCCACCGCATTGCGCACCCAGACGCAGGCAGCGCCCAGCGCGGCGCTGTCGGCGATGAGCTCCACCGCTTCCTCGGCCGAGGAGAGACGGGAAATCCGGACAGGCCCTTTCCGGGGCCGGTCGTCCTGCGCGAACGTGGTCCGGGCCGGGCCACCCGCCACGCTCAGCGCCGGATAGGCCGGGCTGTCCGGCGCCTCGCCATAGGTTTCCAGCAGCATCCTGCGCAGGTCCAGGGGCAGCGTCGCCGTCAGCACAATGGCCGAGCCGCCCGCCGCGCGATGCATCCGCAAAAGGCGCTCCAGTTCCCTTGCGACGTAGGGCTCGCCCATCTCATGCACTTCGTCGACCACCAGGATCTTCGAGGACAGGCCAAAGTGGCGCAAGGGCTGGTGCTTGACCGGCAGCACCGACAACAGCGCCTGATCAATGGTGCCAACACCAACATCCGCCAACAAGGCCCGGCGGCGGCTCTCGGCAAGCCAAACCGTGCAACTTGCCTCGTCTTCGCCGCGCGCCCCGCCTGAAACCATGTCCCGAAATGCAGCGGACAGATCGGACCGGCCATGCGCCAGCGTCAGACTGGCATTCCGGTACATCCGCCCGATCATATTGGCGGTCCGGCTGAACATGGCATCCGCGGTGGCCATGGTGGGCAGCGCAAAGTAAAGCCCCCTGCCCTTTCCCGCCAGCGCCATGCGATGGGCGAGGATCAGCGCGGCCTCGGTCTTTCCCGCGCCGGTTTCATCCTCGATCACCGCAAGCATCGGGCCATCTGGCAACGGCATGTCCCTGCAGGCCCTCTGCATCGGGCGCAGCGCGAAATCAAAGATCGGCCCCGCTTGCAGCGCGCCTCCGCCAAGCCCGGCCTCGATCACCGCCACATCGGCGATCCGCCGGGTCTGCGCGAGATACTCCGCCAGCCCTGCCCCGGATGCAGCCGCCGTGAACCAGCGCGTGTTCGACCCGATCCAGTCGGCCGCCGCGCACAGCCCCGGCAACCACCAGGACAGCTGCCGCGCGGCGTCATCGCCCAGCCCATTCAGCGACGCCGCGGGCCAGAGCCCGCAGAAGGCGTCGATCACCTGCCCAGCCGGGGCCTCTCCGGAGCCGACCGCTTGCAGCAGCCTGCGCAATTGCCGCGAGGTCGACGACGCCGGCAACGCGCCAAGCGCAAGATCGGGCGGGCGCCCATGATGGCCCGCCGTCGCGGCGTAAAGCAGCTGCCGTTGCAAGGGGGTGCCGCCCAGCGCCCCGGAAAGGCGGCCATCATGCCTGTGCAGCAGCACTTCGCTCAGTTGCCAGTGCCTGTGGGGCTGCACCCGTCCCTCCTCCAGCATGCGCCGGAAGCTGTCGCTGATCTTGCCAAGATCGTGCAGCGCAACGAGAAGCACCAGCGCCTCTCTCAGGGGGGCATCAAAGGCAAAGCGGGCGATCAGGATCTCCGCGACAGCGGCGACATCCAGCATGTGATACACCGCCGGGTGCGCAACACCATCCGGGCTCGCCGGGCTCTTGCCGGGCCAATCTGTATAATGCATTGCCCCGCCTCGCGTTGAGATGCTTTTTCGAACGTGCCGCCGCAAGCCTCTCAAGGCAAGACTCCGATGACTCGTTTCCGACAACAATACCAATGGGTCAGAAGGGCTTGGGGTGCTTCACAAAGCGGGGCGGTCCTCTGCCCTGCCCCGAGTTCCGCCGACTTCCAGCCAGGATCCTGTGACCAGCAAACGCTGTGCATCGGTCTCAGAGGTATCCGCAGTCGTATTGCTCGTTGGTGCAGCCTCTTTGCGACGTGCACGCTCCTCGCGCAAAGACTACCAGATGTCGGCTCTGTTCAATGCGGGAACACATGTCGGTGTTCCGATGAGACTGGGCATCGCGTCTCCGGTCAGGGATTGCCCGATCCATCCATGGGGGAAGCTGAGCGGCAACGGCGCCAGTGCCTGATCCTCTGTGATAGGATTGAATCCGACCCGGCGGTAATAGTCTGGATCGCCGTAGGTTATCGCGATCTCCGCCCCCCCGGAGCGTAGAGTTTCCAACGCGCCAGAGATGAGGGCTTGGCCAATCCCTTGCCGCTGAAAGGCGGTTGCCACGGCCATTGGTGAAAGCAAGACCACGTAGCGAGGGTCGCCCGGGTAGGTCAGGCGCGTGAAGACAACCGCTCCGACCAGCTGGCCGTTTTCTTCCGCCCGGAACGCGTGAATCTCGGACGCCTGCGTTCGTGCAAACAGATCTCGAACCAAATCGCCAATCAATGCGCCCTCATCTGGTCCTTCCGACGCGGCGAACGTCTCGGTGAACAGATCGATGATCGTCTGCTCATGTCCTGTGAAGCCATCGATGATCTGCACGTCTGGTTCCCTTCATCGCAGGTGCGCTTGCAGCACAATCGGGTATTCTGGCCAAGCGATAAACCGGATTCAGACCGCGGGGGGCTATAAGGCAGGTCTCACCCGCGCCGGTTTCGCGGCGGCCAGTCACGCCTCCAGCCATCGAACGCAGCCGCTGAGGGTACGCCTGGCAGCGCGACAGGGAAATGCCCCCTTACGTCCACCCACGTAGATGTTCCACACGGCGGCCAGTTCTGCGGGCCCAATACGATAGACCTGTCGCGCAAATCCGAAACCTTGCAGTGTGTATTCTAAATGTGTATGAATCGTGCCGCGAATGGAGATACCATGGCTCAGCCAAACCGCGAAAAACGCAGAACCAATGTCACCCTGAGCGCCGACACGCTGGCCAGGGCCCGGGCCCTTCACCTGAACGTGTCCGAGATCAGTGACGCGGCATTGACCCTTGCGGTCGCGAAAGCTGAGGCCGAGGACTGGTCTCGGCGAAATGCTGATGCCATCGCCGAGCGCAGGGTCTGGATCGAGCGGAATGGCGCGCCCCTCGCCGACCTGCAAGTGCTCCGCGTCGACGAATGACACAGTTCCACGTTCACCGGCTGCCCGGTGGCCGACTGGTCCTGGATCTGCAGACGGACCTGATCGACACGGGCACCCGCGTCGTTGCCCCTCTGATCCCACGCGATCACGGCCCCATGGCGCTTGATCGGCTGGAACCGCTGCTAAAGGTCGCCGGGATCGCGCATGTGCTTCATACTGCCGAAATGGCAGCTGTGCCGTCCAGCCTTCTCGAGCAACCTGCCATCGCAGACCTTTCGAGCCAGGATTACGAGATCCGACGAGCGCTCGACATGGTGTTTTCAGGGTTCTGACACTCTGAGCATTTGATCCCACGCTTCGATCGTCTGTCTACTCCTGCTGCTGCAATCGGAGAGCGTAGTTTGGCAAGCTTGCCTTGAGCCCTGAGCACAGGGCGAACAGGACCAATCGGCATTTAAGAGAAGCGGCTATAGGTCTTGCCCGCCTGTTCACATCGTCTGCGGCCTCTTGTGCTTCCCGGGTGCGCAAGTCAGGCTAAGCGGAATTATTGCAACACATAGTCGAACCGCATGGCAGAGACGCCTCTTACGCTCGCAAAACCCATCAGTGCTCGACATGGGCGCACTGCAACCAAGGATCTCGAGAAGCTAGACAAGGCGCTGACGATGATCGTTGCCGCCATCTTGCAGGACTCGAACCGCACCGCCGGAGTCATCGTGGGCGTCGCGACCTCCAAGCTGGTTGCTGCCAGCATCATGGCCGGAACGTTCAGCGGCATCGGCGCTTTTGGTCTCGCCAGTACCGGGGCAGCCATTGGGGGCCTATCCGGTGCAGCAGCGACCACGGCAACACTCTATTGGATCGGGTCGAGCGTTGGATTGGGGGTTGCGGCCGGCGGCGTCATGCTGACCGGCGGTGCGCTGGTCGCGGCGGTCCCGGCAGCAGTCTACTGCCGACGAAAGATTTTCGGACGTCGAAGGATTGCAGAGGATCTGTTGCCCGGCGAACAGGCCGCGCTTTACGCTGCGTTGCGCATCGCGGCCCCGGTCCGGATCATGCATGGGCAGGCCAGCCCCCCGACGAGGGTCGAAATGCGGCTTCTCTCGAAGCAAGCGCTTCAGCCGCTCGCGGAAACGCTTGCTGATCTTTATATATGTCAGGATAAAGTCAAAGGAAAGCCATGCAGATCCCCCAAAGCCTCTCTCGCTTTCTTTCCTGCAAGACGTTTGCAAAAGGGACACGCGAAACTATCCCACATCGCCGAAAAATGGGACAAGGCGTAGCCCGACGCAGTGCGGCCGTCGTCATTGCAGTCACGCTGCAGCGCCTGATCGAGGACGGAAAGCAGGCGTGGAGCGTCGAAGAGCATTTGGTGATCGAGGCGCTGCGTCGATCCAGCAGCGATCTTTCAACGGCGTCGGAGCAGGATCTTGGATCGTATCTGGCGCGGCTTGGCCCGGACCAGCTGCGCGGTGTGATCTCCAACGTGAAAGGCATCTATCACGAGATGCTCTTCGCGGCGGCCGAAAACGCGAATGGGGATGCGGTGACCGCCCATTTGCATGAGACGACGAACCACCAAGGGTCCGATGTGTTCTTCACATCGATCGACGGCGAGGTGATTGGAGAGGTCCAGCTGAAGGCGGTTGCGTCCCCTACGGAGGTCTACGACCATCTGGCCACCTACCCCGGCATCAATATCCGCGTGAAGGAAGAGGTTGCCGAGAGGATGATGAGACCGGATGTCACGGGCAGCGGGTTCAGCAACGAACAACTCGACGCCGAGGTTCGCGAGGCGTTCGGTCTGCTCGAGGGAGAGACCATTCCTGATGAGGTTCTCGACACTGCCAACTCTTCCATCCTGATCGGGGCTGCCTTCATGGCGCGCGGTGCGCTTCGAGACGGGAAGGTCAATCCGAACGCGCTTCGATCAGCCATGGGGGATCTAGGTGTGGGCCTGACCACGGCCTTCATCTTGGACGCAATTCTCACCGGTGCGTAGCGCCCCCATCCCCCTTTTCGGCGCCACCCGCAATCTGGATGCCGGCGTCACCGCCCCATTCGAGATATGCAGCGTGCCGGGTTAGCCGCTGATGCCGACGGGGTGCACGCTGCCACCACGATCTTGGACGTGCTTCAGGGTGGGCGGTTAAATGCGCGGATCCTTGCGATTCTTGGGCTGGTGTTCGATGCGTTCGAAGGCGCAGATTTCGATTTCACTGACCAAAAGCTAGTCCCACGACTAAATGTGGCGGGCCAGGCGCTCGCAGATGGGCTTTGTCAGGTTGCTGGTATCACCCCGAATTTGCGGTGGAGCCCAAACTCAGACGGTCAACTCGGCTGCATAGCCTGCCCACAGCAAGAACGCAGCGGACCGGGCATGTCGGTAGGATCTTGCGGACAGACGGTGACGTTTCGGGCCGAACAGACTGGCGGCCTGGTCATGCACTGACAGGAACGTCTGCGCCTGTTGCGGGGATTTGAAGCGGCCCATGATCTTCTCGCGCCGCCTTGTGTGACAGTGGGACGCCTCGCCCCGATTGTTCAATCCTTTGTGCTGGCGGTGTTCGAGCCCCGGTGCGATCTCCGCCTTGGCCGCCCCGTAGGACCCCAGTTTGTCCGTGACGAGGACCCGGGGCTGGCCCCAGCGTTTCATGAGTTTGCGGAGGAAACGCAGCGCCGCAGCCTTGTTGCGGCGCGATTGGACCAGGATATCGAGCACATCGCCATTGGCGTCGACAGCCCGCCAAAGCCAGTGGCTCCGGCCTTTGATCCGGATCACGGCTTCATCAAGATGCCACTTATCGGCCGGTCGCGGGCGGTCGCGCCGGATTTTGGCTGCAATTTGGTGGCCAAACCGGGACACCCAATCCCGGATCGTCTCGTACGAAACGCAGATACCGCGCTCGGCTAGGAGATCCTCGACGTCGCGCAGGCTCAGGGCGAACCGATGGTATGCCCAAACGGCGTAGCCAATGACGCTCCGAGGAAATCGGAAGCCTTTGATCCGGGACAAATCTTCGATGTTCAGCATCACAGAGATTTACCCTGCCGCTTCGGCGCCAACAACCTGACAAAGCCCCCGGGTTTGCTGCGAGCCGGGGGGCAAACGCCTAGCGCCAGCGCCGCGCCTCGGCCAGGGCGGCAGCGATCTCGCGATCAAGCGCGGGCGGCACCAGGAATTGCTCGGCAAGGCGCGGCCATTGGGACAGGGCGGCATCGACCTCGTCGATGATCCGCGCGGCACTGCGCGGGCGCAGCCCTGCCCCCCTTGCCACTTCGGCAAGCGCCGCCGCGCCGGGGCGCCTTCCCTCCCCGGCCAGGGCAAGTGAATGTTCGCCGCCCGGCCCCAGCGACCAGGACACATCATATGCGGGGGCCAGGCGCCAGGCGCCCGCGCTGTCCATGAGAAAGCCGTGGTTGCGCACGTGGTCGTCCCGATTGAGCGCGCGGACATTGAACACCATGCGCCGAAACATCTGCTCTACCGCGCGCACATCCCGGCAGACGATGCGCGCCAGCTTCATCAGGTCGGCGTAATCGACCGCCCCATATGCCATGCCGCAATCCAGCATCCCCGCGACCGTCGCAAGATGCAGCCTGCCATCGCCCGGCCTGTCGAAGCGATCGGTCACGAAAAAGCTTTCGCTGGCGCCGGTCAGCCGGGTCATGGGGCTTGTGTCGATGCCCGCAAGGCGCATCGCCGCGCCATAGGCCAGCTCTGCCTCGATACTGCCGACCGGATCGCCCGCCGCCCGTGCCTTGATCAGCACATGGCGCCATCCGTGGGCCAAGGGCAATCGGTGACTGCGCAGACGGCCCCCGTTCATCTGCGCGACGAATTTCGGCCGCGCGCCTTGGCTGCCACCCGAAATCCGGCGCAGGCGGGTCAGGTCGTCGGCGGTTGCATCCTCTTCGACGCGGGGGATGATGGCCTCGAACCAGCCCAGGTCGATTTCGCCGGGCCCTTCCCCGCCGGTCTCGGGCACATAGGTCAACGCCCCTGAACCGTGGCATCCAACGAAGGCCAGCCGCTCAAGGTCGCCGATCCCGGCGCGACCGATCCCGCGAGCGGCCATCTCGCGATCCAGAAGCAGCCGGCCCCAACCGTCCGGAAGGCTGTCTTCGAACAGGCCGGGCAAGGTCGCGCCACGGGCGCGGTCAGGCCACAGCAGCCCGTCGTAACCGCTGCCCAGCGGCAGGATCGGCAACGAGGCCGCCGCGAAATCCCTGTCCCATTCCAGCACCGTGACCCGATCGCGCGGATCACGTCCCAGCTGCCCGACCCGCATCATCGCATCGCCGCCGAAATCCAGACCGACCTCTAGACGCGGGATCATGGCTTGGGCCTTGCGCTGGCGCGCTGGCGTTTCGGCAGCGTCTCGAGATCGTCAAGCGTCTGCGCCCGAGGCATCGGGAACAGGTCGGCAAACCCTTCGAGCGCCCCAAGCGCCTCGGCGATGCGCAGCACGGTTTCAAGGCTGGCCGCCCCGCCAGCTTCGAAACGGCGAAGCGTCGCAATCGACACCCCGGACCGCAGGCTCAGCTCGTCCTGGGTCAGGTTCGACGCCAGCCGCCGCGCCCGCGCCGCATCCGCGATCCCGACGCGCAGATCCTCGGCAGATTTGAGAGCATCAAGATAGGCCATGTATTCCCGTGCGTCAAATGATCACATACGATATGATATAGGGTATGATCGCTGGTTTAAACATCATATACGATATTTTATGTGATCAATGAACCGGATCGGCTGGGATCGATGATATCGCGGCCTTGCGCTTCAACGTCAAGGGCGCGGTGCCCCGGATGCCAGCGGGAACCGGTGGCCGATTCCCGCAGCATGATCAGGCCGAGGCGTTGGCTTTCCTCGCAGCTCTTTCCAAAGCGCTGGGGGATGAGAATCGCGCGATCCGCCCCCGTCCTGCGTTACGAGCCGCGCGCAACCCGTTGCACCGCCATATAGACCAAGCTGACCTGTCCTTGGGTTGTGGATAAGTTGTGAATGCTTTTTTGTCTCAAAAACAGCAACTTACCTAATGTGCTTGATGTATCGCTAAAAGTTCCGGCGCGCCTTTCGCCCTGCGCACCGCCCTGCCCCGCAAATTCCGTAGGCGATTTTCCTTGAGATCCACCCCCCAACCCGGCATACCTGTAACGCGTAAACAACAAAAATGCGCCCAGCGCGTTCCTTGGTGCAGTCGGCAGCACATGATCGACAGGTGGAACGCAAGCGGGGCGCGCAGGCGGCAGACAGATTCAGGCGGACATGGCATGAGCTATCCGATCCTTCACGACAAGCTCAAGGCGGATGCCGGGCGGCTCTCTGAGGCGCTTGAACACATGTCCAAACTGTTCCTTGCCCCGCGCGAGGAAAAGAGCCTGCGCAGCTTCACCACCGCCGAGGTCGCCGAGCTGCTGCGCGTCTCGGATGGCTACCTGCGCAAGGCGCATTTCGACGGGCGCATCCCCGAGGTCGAACAGGGCGCGGGCGGCAAACGCCTGTATTCCGCCGATGACATCCGCAAGATCCGACACGCGCTGTCGCAGACCGCCAAGGATCCGTTCCAGTTTCTGCCCGGGCGACGCGACGGCGACAAGCTGCAGATCTGGTCCACGGTCAACTTCAAGGGCGGCTCCTCCAAGACCACCACCACGGTCACGCTGGGCATGCGGCTGGCGCTGCGCGGCTATCGGGTGTGCCTTGTGGATGCCGACCCGCAGGCGTCATTGACCACGTTCTTCGGCTACCAGCCCGAACTGGATTTCCGCGAAGGCGGCACGCTTTACGACGCAATCCGCTACAATGACGGCGACAGCACCCGCGTGCCGATCACCGATGTGTTGCGCAAGACCTATTTCCCCGGCCTTGATCTGGTGCCCGGCGGCATCATCCTGTCGGAATACGAAACCGAAACGCCGACCGCGCTGAGCCGGGGCGAACAGCCGGTGTTTTTCAACCGCATCCGCGACAGCCTTCGGCAGGTCGAAGACGATTACGACATCATCCTGATCGATTGCCCGCCGCAGCTGGGCTATCTGACCATGTCGGCGGTCTGCGCGTCGTCCTCCTTGCTGATGACCATCATCCCCGAACGGGTCGATCTGGCGTCGGCCAGCCAGTTCCTGACCATGGCCTCGGGCGTGCTCGAGGTGCTGCACGCCAATGGCGGCGTCGGGGCCTATGACAATTTCGCCTATCTTCTGACCCGCTTCGACACCGCGATCAGCACCCAGCAGGACCTGTCCGAATGGATCCGCAAACTGCTGGGCGACAGCGTGATCGAAACGCCCTTCGTGAAATCCTCGGCCGTGTCCGAGGCGGGGCTGGCGCAGAAAACCATCTTCGAGGTCGACCTTGGCGCAAGCCGCAACCGCAAGACCTACGAACGCGCGATTAACTCTGTCATCGGGTTTTCCAACGATATCGAACGGATGATCCAGACTGCATGGGGGAGGGACAGCAAGCCATGAAACGAGACCTTCTGGCCAAGAGCCTTGCGCAAATGGGCAGCCGCGACACCCTCGAGGCCCCTGTCCCGGGCGCCGCCCCCAAGTCGCTGCGCAGCATGTCCGACGTGCTGTCGCAAGTGTCCGCGCAGGCCCCGCAAGACATCGACCCGGCCGAAATCGCGGATTCCGACATCGCCGACCGGTTTGACGTGGCGCAGGGGCTGGATGATCTTGTCGCCTCGATCCGGGCATCGGGGCAGCAGCTTCCTGCCCTGTTGCGATTCCGGCGCGGCGCCGGGCCGCGCTACGAGGTGGTCTATGGGCGCCGCCGCATCGCCGCCTGCCGCGTCCTGGGCATCAAGGTGCGCGCCTATATCCGCGAGATGGATCACCGCGAGGCGCTGATCAGCCAGGCGCTGGAAAACTCCGCCCGGTTGGAACGCAGCTTTATCGAACAGGCGATTTTCGCGGTCCGCCTGGAAGAACAGGGGTTCAGCCGCGCCGATATCGGCGATGTGCTGGCGGTGGACAAGGGCACGCTCAGCAAGCTGATCGGCGTGGCGCGCGATGTGCCCGATGCAGTGATCTACGCCATCGGGGCCGCCCATGACGCGGGCCGCCGTCCGTGGCTGGAACTGCGCCGGCTGTTGAAGTTGGACGATGCCCCGGACGAGGCCGCGCTGTTGGCGATGATCCCGGATGTCGCCTCGCCCACGGACCGGCTAAGCGGCTTGATCCGCGTATTGGCGAAGCAAGACGGGCGCCGCCCCCCTGCCCCGGCATTGCCGCCCGCAGCCCCGGTGCGCAGCACGGCGCGCGGCAACCGGCTGACCATCGAGGTATCCGGGCAAAGCGACACTGGTTTCATCGGCTTTGTCGAGGCACGGCTCGCCGCGCTGTACCAGAACTGGAAATCCGGCAAGGGCTAAGGCCCGCGCCCCGCAATAACCGTGGTTGGCCATGGCCAACCGCATCACACAAACCGAGCAGCAAGGAGGCAGACAGCGCGCAAAAAGAAACCCCCCGAAGGCGGTGAGGCACTCCGAAGGGTTCCGATTTACTAGCACTTCATTGGTACCCCCAATCACGAATCACTGCAACACCGATTTCGGTGAACGATCTTCTTTTGCCGTCTGACATCAGATGACCCACCAAAATTCCGTGGCGCATCGCGCCGGGGCGCAGGAAACCTGTGCCCAACCCGACCGTCTGACCGGTGCGGGCTATGGCGCGATTTGCGATCAGCCAGGTTTCGCGCCGATTTCGCGCCGCGATCTGATGGTCGCGGTCAACACCGTTGCGCGTGACCTTGGGTTGCGCGCCGCCTCGGTGGTCGTGATCGATGCGCTGCTCAGCTGCCTGCCTTGCCGCGACCCCAAGACGCGCACCGACCGGCCGATCGCGCCGGACATGCTGCTGACGATCTATGCGGCGAATGACACGCTGTGCTTTCGCGCGCGCGGCATCACCGACCGTCAGTTGCGGCGTCACCTTGCCAAGCTTGAAGACATCGGCCTGATCCAGCGCCGCGACAGCGCCAATGGCAAACGCTTTCCCGTGCACCGGGCCGGCGAGATCGTCGGAGCCTTCGGGATCGACCTGTCGCCGCTTCTGGTGCAGGCGGGAACGCTTGTAGATCGCGCCCGGCAACGGCGCGAGCAGGACGCCGAGTTGCGCGGTTTGCGGGCCATCATCGGGCGGCTGAGGCAGGATTGCCTTGCGCTTCCGCTCGACGACGCGCAGCGGGATTGGGTCGAACAGACCCGCGCTTTGGTGCGCCGTGCGGGCATCACCCCGGCCCTGGCGCGTGACCTTTTGCGTCGGATGCAGGACCTGATCGCAACCTGGACCAAGGCCAACCCCACCCCCGAAACAGAACAGACGCCCGCCACAGACGGACAAAACGTCCGGCACAAAGAGCGTAAAACTACAGATACAAAAAAACCCTACGACGGCGATGAACACGCCAATTGGTCCGACATGCCAACGCTCGCCAGCTTCTACCCCGATCCACCAAGGACGCGACATGCGTTGCACAGGGTGATCTACGGCTTTGGCAAGATGCTGGGGATAGAGGATGCGCTTATTGCCACCGGCTTGGCCCGGCTTGGAGGCTCGCAAGTGCTGCGTTGTCTCGACCGTATCGCGGCCGATATTGAACGGATCAAGCACCCATCGGGCTATTTCAACCGGATCGTCATATCCGAGTCCGGGATGTGAAGTTGGCCATGGCCAATTGCGGGCGCGCCCAGTCAGGCTGCGTCTTGCCCTGTGCCCCGTGATGCAAGTGGCAGGCGCCCTGCTGCGCCCCCATGTGACCAAGCATCGGTATCTCGGCGCGGCAGCGGGGGCCGGCATGCGGGCAACGCCGGTGAAAGGCGTCGCCCGACGGCGTGTTGAGCGGAGACGGGATTTCCCCTTGATGGGTTGGAATGCAGCGCGCCCGATGCCTTGGGCCTGGACCGAGGCCAACAGCGCCCGGGAGCAGGGGTGTTGCGTCAACCAAGCGGCCCAGATACATGATCGCTACGCGGTCGCAGACATGGCGCACAACGCCGAGATCGTGGCTGATGAAGATCGCCGTCAGCGCAAGCCGCTTGCCCAGATCCATGAACAGGTTAAGCACCTGCGCCTGGATCGACACATCAAGCGAGGCCACGGCTTCGTACAGCACCAGCAGATCGGGTTGCATCGCAAGCGAGCGGGCGATGGCGATGCGTTGACGCTGACCGCCGGAAAACTGGTGGGGCAGGCGGTCGGCATAGGCACCTTCAAGGCCGACCTGATCCAACAGATCGCGGGTGTTCCGCACGGCCTCGGGCGCGGACCAGAGCCCATACGCGCGTGGCCCTTCGGCAATGGTTTCGCCGACCCGCATGCGCGTATCAAGGCTGGCGAACGGGGCCTGGTGGATCATCTGCACGCGGGTCGTGGTCTTGGTGACGGTGCCGCGTGGCGACGGGGCGGCCATGCAGACGAATGCCGCCGTCCGAGGGGGCGTAGATGCCGGAAATTAGGCACACCAGCGTGGATTTCCCGGAGGCGGATTCCCCGACAAGGCCCAGAACCTCGCCCTGCGCCACAGTCAACGACACGTTCGACAGCGCGTGAACCATGCGTCGACTATCATGTCTGATAAGGCAAACTTATTGGACACATCTGCAAAGCGCAAGTTGCGGCGGTTTTGGCGGAATTTTGTGGCCTAAACCGCCGAGCTTCTATAGGCTACGGTCATGACATTTGCTCGCCCGGATCACCGCAGCGCCCTTGGGGCCCTGCCCGACTCCCCGTCTTGGATTGCCTCCGCACGCGCCGAAACCATTGAAGATGTTGCGTTCTTTTCGGGAGCGGCACTGAGCGTCCTGCATCTTGCGCTGGGGCAGGCGGACGTGCCGCGAGCCTTGCTGCGGGGCAGGCTGGCGCTGAGCGCAGCGGAGGCCTGTGTCGTGCGGCGTTGTTGCACAAGCCTGACGGCAAGGGATTCACTTGGCGAATCCATGCCGTTAGATGTGCCGCATGAGCATGCCATTACCTGCCCGCTATCGTACGATGAACTGGTCCAGCTACAATGCGTCGCTGCGCAAGCGGGGGGCTTTGCTGATTTGGGTCGACAAGGACATGGCCTGGCGCGCGCCGCCTGACGGTCGGCCTGGACGGCCTGCGGTCTTTTCCGATGCCGCCATTCAGTTCTGTCTGTCGATCAAAGTGCTGTTCAAGCTTCCGCTGCGCCAGACCGCCGGGATGGTGGCGAGCCTGCTGAAACTGGCGGGCCTGGACTGGCCCGTGCCGGATTTCTCCACGCTGTGCCGCAGGCAGAAGACCTTGGCCGTTCAGGTCCCGTATCGCCGCGCCAACGGACCGCTGAACCTGCTCGTGGACAGCACCGGGATCAAGTTCCTCGGCGATGGCGAATGGCAGGCACGCAAGCACGGCGTGCAGGGCCGACGCCAGTGGCGCAAAGTACACTTGGCCATGGACCCGGCCACATCTGACATCCGTGCTGTGGAATTCACGCCAAGCCGCGACGGCGACAGCCCCGTGCTGCCCGACCTGCTGGGCCAGATCCCGGAGAGCGAACTGATCGGCACAGTGACCGCGGACGGTGCCTACGACACGCGCCGCTGCCACAAGGCTATCATCGAGCGCGACGCGGTTCCGATCATCCCGATCCGCAAGAACGGGCGGCTATGGAAAGAAGACTGCCCCGCGGCACGCACCCGCAACGATACCCTGCGCGCGACGCGATACTACGGGCGGGCATTCTGGAAGCGCTGGACTGGATACCATGTCCGCAGCAGGATCGAGGCGAGGATGCGCTGCCTGAAATCCTTCGGCGAGCGCATTGCTGCAAGAGACCCCGAACGCCAGACCGCAGAAATCCACATCCGCATCGCCCTCATGAACCGCTTCAACGCCCTCGGCACCGCCGAGATCGTCCGTGTGGCCTGAAGTCAGCGGGGTAAGGGGCAGTCACGCCTCAGGCCGCGGTAATGCAACAACGCCGCGCTGCTGGCGCTCTTTGGGATCTTGCTATCCGGCACGCTCATGTCCGAGGACCTTGTGGTCAAGGGCTGGATTGCGGGGCTTGCTGGATTGGCCATGGCGATGGTCGGGCTTGACCCTCTGCTGAGCGAGCCGCGCTATACCTTCGGCTGGTCCTATCTGATGTCGGGCTTCCAGGTTGTCCCAGTGCTGATGGGCGCGTTTGCCATCCCGCAGATCATCGACGGGCTGCGTCACGTTGATCCGGGCAAAGCCATCGCGCTCACCGGGCGCATCTTGCCGAACTTTGCCGCCGTGCGCCGCCACATGCCCACGATCGCGCGGTCGGGCGTGATTGGCACGGGCGTTGGTGCGCTGCCGGGCGTGGGCGAGGATGTGGCCGGTTGGGTCAGCTACGGAGTCGGCAAATCGGCCAGCCATGACGGCAAGAATTTTGGCAAAGGGTCCATCGAAGGGCTGCTGTCGTCCGAGACGGCGAACAACGCCTGTATCGGTGGTGCGCTGATCCCGCTATTGGTCTTGGGCATTCCCGGATCACCGCCCGCTGCTGCGCTGATGGGGGCGTTCAAGATCAACAACATCATCCCCGGGCCGACGATTGACCCGTCGATCATCCTGCGGGTCTGCGCGATCATGGTCCTGGCCTCGCTGACCATGTTCATCATGGGGCTGTTTACCGCACGGGTGTTCATCCAGATCCTGCGTCTGCCGCAAACCGTTTTCCTGCCCGTGGTGCTGATCCTGACCACCATCGGCAGTTTCAGCGTGGGCGGGGGGATCAACGATCTCTACCTGATGTTGGGTGTCGGCGCGCTGGCGTATTTCATGAACCTGCTCAAATTCCCCATAGCGCCACTGGTCATCGGTGTCATTCTGGGCGGGCTCTTTGACGAAACCTTCCGCCGCTCCCTGCTCCTCAGTGATGGGGATCTGTCGGGCTTCTTCAACCGGCCCACCGCCGCGGTCCTGCTGACGCTGAACGTGGCGCTGATCGCCGGTCAATTGCCCGTGGTTCGCCGGACATTCGCAAGATTGAGGAATAGATGATGTTTGCCATTTGCGTGACCTTCCGCATCGCTGCCGGGCAGATGGAGGCGTTCATGCCCCTGATGCTTGAAAACGCCGCCGCGTCCAAAAAGCTTGAACCGGGCTGCCATCGCTTCGATGTGCTCACCGATGCAGACAAGCCCGATCAGGTCTTTCTCTATGAGCTCTACACCGACAGCGCGGCCTTTGATGCGCATTGCGACAGCGCCCATTTCAAGGAGTTCAGCGCGGCCACGGCTGATATGGTGGCCGGCAAAGAGGTAACCAGCTGGAGCACGGTCGCATCATGAGTGAATGGGAGGTTCATGCGGTCAAATACGCGGACCGCAACGCGCGGGTCAGAGGCGATAGCTTTGTCTTCGACGATCGCCACGACGTGGCTCACCCGATGGATTATTTCATCTGGGTGCTGCGCCGGGGGGATCGGGTGATCCTTGTCGATACCGGCTATGATGAGGCCGAGGCCGATGCGCGGGGCCGGCCGATCCGGCTTGATCCGCGCAGCGCTTTGGCGCCTTTGGGGATCGCGCCCGAAGCGGTCGAGACCGTGATCGTGACCCATTTGCATTACGATCACGCAGGCGGCCTGCACCTGTTCCCCAACGCACGATTGCATATCCAAGCGGCCGAGATGGCCTATGCCACGGGGCCGTGCATGTGCCACGATACGCTGCGGATGCCTTTTTCCGCGGGCCATATTTGCGAGACGGTCAAGCGACTCTATTCGGGCAAGGTCATGTTCCATGATGGCGATGCCGAGGTGGCAGATGGGGTCACGGTCCACCGCATCGGCGGGCATAGCCGGGGTCTGCAAGCGGTGCGGGTGCGCACATCAGCGGGATGGCTCGTGCTGGCCTCTGACGCCGCGCATTTCTACGAGAACTTCCAGAGCCGCAAACCCTTTCCCATCGTGGTCGACATGCAGGACATGCTTGACGGCTTCGTGACGATCGAGCGGCTCGCCAGCCGACCGGAATTGATCGTGCCCGGACATGATCCCTTGGTCATGTCATCCTTCCCACGCGACAAGGCGGATCACATCGTGCGGTTGGACTGTGGGCCAAAGCTGCCCGCCGCTTGATTCAGTCACCCAACGTTCCCTTCCCAACCCGAAAGCTCGCCAATGACCCGCATTCAGACAAGAAACGCAACGCCCATCTCGCGCCTGGGCTTTGGTGCCATGCAATTTGGCCGCACGGCGGATGTGCGCAACGCCAATGAGATGTTCGAGGCCTGTGTCGCGGCGGGGATCAATCACTTCGATACGGCCTACAGCTATAACGGCGGCGCGTCCGAGAGCATGTTGGGACAGATCCTGAGATCAAACGTCGATGATCTGATCATTGGGACGAAAGCCCCTAACGATCGGCCTGCCACTGCGGACAACTTGCGCTCTGCTCTGGATGAAAGCCGCAAACGCCTGGGCGTGGACGGTGTGGATATCTACTATTTGCACCGTTTCGACGCGGAAACACCTTTTGAGGAGACATTCGGCACGTTGGCCGAGATGCAGTCTCAGGGGCTGATCCGCTACATTGGCGTGTCGAACTTTGCAGCCTGGCAGATCATGAAAGCCCAAGCGGTTTGCAAGGCTGTCGGCACCCGGATTGATGTCTGTCAGCCGATGTATAACCTTGTGAAACGACAGGTAGAGGTGGAGATTTTTCCGGCTTGTGAAGACCAAGACATCTCCGTCTGCCCCTTTTCGCCCTTGGGCGGCGGCTTGCTAACAGGGAAATACACCAGCGGCGCGCAAGGGCGTTTGCAAGAGGACAAAACCTATGCCGCGCGCTATGGGCAGCCATGGATGCATGAGACCGCCAGTGATTTGGCCGCTCTTTCGCGACGTCTGGGTATTGCGGCCACAACCCTTGCCGTCGCATGGGTGGCGCGGCATTCGGCGGTGACATCTGCGCTCATCTCGGGACGCAATGTCGCGCAGTTGCAGCAGTCGCTGGATGCGATCGCCTTGGAGTTGTCCGAGGATGCCTACGCGGAGATTTCGCAACTCAGCCCCCAGCCAACGCCCGCGACCGATCGTTCGGAAGAAACCTAGGGCCATCAGCCTAGGACCCGCGATGGGCTGCGGGCAGATGACCACCGCATCGGATGCAGGTTCGCCTGTATGGAAAGGTCCTTCGAAGAAGACACCACTGCAGCCGACCTTCGCCGCACCCGGTCCAGACGTCCGGTCAGAGCCATCCTTGAAGACGGCCCAGCCGTTTAGATTTCAATAGCTTCAGCGATGGCCAGCGCATCTTCAAGCTCAACGCCGAGGTATCTGACAGTGCTGTCCATCTTGGTATGCCCCAACAGTAGTTGGACCGCCCGCAGGTTGCCCGTCTTCTTGTAGATCTGGGTGACCTTGGTCCGGCGCATCGAATGCGTGCCGAAGGTGCTGGCCTCCAAGCCAATGGATGTCACCCACTCACGAACAATCCTGGCGTACTGACGGGTCGAGATATGAAGCCGTTCGTGAAAGCGCCCACGCCAAAGGTATTCTGATCCGACCATCAGCGGCTCTCGCATCCACCGTCCGAGCGACGCCCGTGTGCCTTCAGAGATTTCAAAGCGAACGGGTTTCTGCGTTTTGCTTTGCAGAACCGACGCTCGCTCCTTGATCTGGCCTGAAGCCATGACATCAACCACCTTCATCTTCACCAGGTCGCAGCCGCGCAGCTTGCTGTCGATGGCAAGATTGAAGAGAGCCAGATCACGATGGTTCTCGGCCAGCTCCGGTCGAACCCTGATCGCCCAGACGTGTTTGGGCTTGAGTGGCCGTTTCTGGCCGACGATCCTGCCTTTGTTCCAGGCAGGGCGAAGCGCGCGAATGGCAGGTAAGTTTGGTGTTTCCATGATGGATCCTCCGATCCACCACGCCCTCCCACATCAACAACCCGTCGTTGACAGAACAACATATCACATGATGCTGCGACGCATCCGAGGTCGGCTTGGAGCCCATTTAGACCGATGCTGCGTCATATTTGAACGTCTGCTCTATCATGGTAGATGCACGCCTTTGCTTTTCGTTGTGTGGTTTCCGAAGGTTGATCGGGCAAAGTTGATGAACGACGCCAGCCTCTGAGGTCTGTACCTGTCACGATGATAGATGAGCGCCATGGGCTGCTCTGGCGATTTCCAGTCGGCCAAAATCCGAACAAGCTCTCCTGCCGCGATATCCTGGGTTACGAGACATTCGGGGAGCATGGCGATGCCCATACCTGCTTTGGCCGCGACACGTACGGCCTGGCTGGAGTTCACCGTAATCGTCGCCTTCGGAGTCCATTTTTGGATCTCGGAATCCTTGGCGAAGCGCCAAGCTCTGCGTCCGGTCCTTGAAAAGAGAACAGCCCGAAATCGCTCCAACTCCAATGGTGTCCGGGGCGTGCCATGTTCCATCAAGAGTTCGCTCGACGCACAGACCATCATTCGATAGGGGGCGAGTTGGGTTTGCAGGAGGGTGCTGTCCTCCAGTTTTCCGATGCGGAAGGCTGCGTCAATTCCACCTGCGATCAAATCCTCATTGGTGTCAGACAGGACCACGTCGATCTCAGCGCCCGGCGTCATATCGGTGAAACTTTTTAGCGCGGGGATCAGGGCTTCGCTGCCGAAGCTTAGCGGCGCAGCGATGCGAAGGCGCCCTTGCGGCTGGGCCTGCTGGTCGCTGGCTTTTCCCTCGGACTGCGCAACCAGATCCAGAATATCCCGGCATTGCTCAAGGTAGCTTTCGCCGAAGTCTGTAAGACTATGCTGGCGCGTTGTCCGGTTAAGCAGGCGCACCTGAAGATGGTTCTCCAGGGCGGCGATCCGTTGCCCCACCAAAGCGCTGGTGACGTTGAGTTTCTGTGCCGCCGCATTCATCGTCCCCGCTTGAACGACTGCGACGAAGGTGCGCATGGCGATGAGGAGGTCCATTGAAAAGATATCCTTTTGAAAGATCCAAAATATCGCATCGTTATCATTGAATTCTTTCTATTCTACACATTGTTCCATCGATCAATGACGAGGAAGCATGATGGGAACGCGATTTGAAAACCGCGCGGTGCTGGTGACCGGTGCCGGGACTGGTATGGGGCGCGCTGTTGCCCTTCGATTGGCAAATGAAGGCGCGGCTGTCGCGCTTTGGGGACGGCGAGAAGCGCCGCTTGAGGCCGTGGCACAAGACATCCGTGCCGCCGGCGGCACGGCATTTGTTCACGTCCGCGATATCTCCGACCCCAAGGAGATCGCAGCCGGTGTCGAGGTCACCCTTTCGCAATTGGGCAAGCTCGACGCAGTCTTTGCAAATGCCGGGTGTCTGGGCGATTTCAAACCCTTACGTGACACGCATGCCGCCGATTTCAGCGATCTCGTTCAAACCAACCTTGTCGGGACCCAGCAAACGGTCGCGCAATGCTTACCCTATATGGAGCACGGCACAGTGTTGATAAATGCGTCATGGACAGCCGGAGCGGTCATGCCAGGATCAGGCGCCTACGCCGCGACAAAAGCCGGATTGCTCGCGATGATGCGGGTTTGGGCCGTGGAGGAAGGGCCGCGCGGCAATCGCGTCAATGCGATCAGTCCCGGCATCATTCTAACCCCGATGGCGGATGAGGTTCTGGACGCGGACATTTCCAGCCGACTGTCCAGCCATACGCCACTGCGGCGGAACGGCCGCCCCGAGGATGTGGCCGGCACGGCGGCGTGGCTCTTGTCTGACGACGCCGAATTCGTAACCGGGCAGGACGTTGTCGTGGACGGCGGTTTCACCTTGGGCGGTGCGCTAAGATGACAGAGGCAAAGGGTACACGGCTGGCCGACAGCCTCAATCCGGGCGTCCGTGACGTATTGGAGGAGCGATATGGGCACCTCTTGCCGGGCATGGCGGATACCGTCATCGACATGGCCTATGAACGCTTTTACGCCCGTCCGGGGCTTGATCTCAAAAGCCGCTATATCGCGACGATTGCGGCCCTGTCGGCAATGGGCGGTCAAACCGCACCACAGCTTCGGATCAATATCCAAGCGGGGTTAAAGGTCGGGCTAACAGAAACAGAGATCGCCGAGACGATCTGGCAAATGGCGCTCTATGGAGGTCTTCCCGCCGCAATTAATGCCTTAAACACACTCAGGTTAGTCTGTGCCGAGAAATAAAATTTGCGCGGACATTTGCGTGAAGTGCGGCGAAATCTCACTTCGTCCCGCACCTTGCCCGTTCGCGGCCAGCTCCATTTTGCGCTTGCAGCGAATGGCAGGTCTGAAGGGCCGCGCTGCAGCATCCGACATCCCCAATGAAAGGCCGCTGTGGGCCGGTTTGGGCCGCATCTTGTTCTGGATCGCTGACCTTTTGAAAGGCGCGAAGTGCCCCTTGCGGAAGGCTCGGGCAGGTAGGATCCTCGGATGAGGTTAGGGAGAAGTACGTTGAAGAACATAGATAGAGTGTGGAGACGGTTGAGGGATCTTCAGGGCGAAGAGTTTTTCACCAAGACCGGCAAGCCATTTTTATATTCGATCTCTGGAGAGGTGCTTTGTGTAACCCGGACAGAGTACAACTTGACCAAGGCAAACTTCGGCAAGGCGCTCGAAGTCGCGCCGTTTGATGGTCCGGGATCCGTAAACAACATTGTTCGCGGGCCATCATACGTTTGGGCGCTCCTGCATGACGATCGTGTCCGTAGAGATGACTGGTAGATGAACCGGGCGCATTTGGCAGCAGTAAATGGTGTGGAAGTCAGCTTTGGCCGTGGTCCGGTGATGTCATGCGGCTGGCACGAAGGTCGGCTCAGGGCCGGAAGTATCCTCCAGAACCTCTCTCCCGGATGGATGAGCGGAGCCGCCTTGCCTCTCCCGATCAGGCTGGCATCACGTCAAAGGCCTGCGCGCCGTCTACGAAACCCCCGCCCAGAACGAAGCCTTGCGCGGATGCGCTTCGGCGAGGGCGGCGGTGTAGGTCGCGTGGGTTGGATGCGGGCCGTACTCGGTGATCGCCGCATCGGCCTCGGCGCAGGCGGTCAGGTGGCGGGCGGCGTGGCCGTAGCGGCCCTTGCGTTGGCGCGTCAGGGCGAAGCCGATCATCGCGCGCCAGAGCAGCACGGCCTGCAGCGGGTGGGGCGCCGAAAGCGCCTCGGCCAGCGGGGTCAGCACCTCGTAATCCTCGCCGTCGATCTCGGCGTGGCGGGCGTCGATCAGCTGCGCAGCCAGCGCCAGATCCCCGCTCGCAAGGCAGAAGGCCAGCGCCGCCTCCACCGGCCTGAAGGTCAGGACCACGCGGCGCGCGGCGTCTTCCGCCTCGATATCCTCGAAGTCCGGCAGGCGCTTGAGATGCTGGCGCAGGGCGTCGGGGCAGAGGCATGTCTCGAAGCGATGCCAGAGCGCCGCGCGCAGTTCGTCCTCTCGGCCAAGCGCGGCGAGGCAGGCGAAATGCACCTCATCCATCTCGCGCGGGTCCAGCCAGTCGCGCTCATAGCCGTCGATGGCGGTGCGGATCAGGCGCAGCGCCTCCTCGGCGCGGCCCGCCTCGAGCAGGCGCGTCGCCGCCGCGGGGGCGATGGTGTGGTAGGTCAGCTGCTCTGGGGTGTATTTCGCCAGCCAGGCGTCGACATCCCCCTGCTGGTCGGCGACGTCTTGCAGGATGATCTGCAACGTGCGGTTCCGGCTCTCCAACGCGCGGGCCTGGCGGGCGGACGGGTCCGAGAGATAGGTGTAAAATGCCAGGTCCGCCTCGGTCAGCGGCGCCTGCCCTGCACCTTCGGCCCGGGCTTTCAGCGCGGCGAGACCGGGCTTTCCCAAGGCCGGGGCCAGCGCCTTTATGGCGTGGTCGAAGGCGCCGTAACCGTCTGTCGACATGGCCTCGAAAATATCGTCCGCCAGCGCTTCGGGGGTTTGCGAGAGCGTCGGCGCGATGCGCCCGATCGTGGCCATGGTGTCGCGCATCGCCTCGCCGATGGTGCCCCAGCTGTCGTCGCTGCGCTCATGGATGCCCTCGGCGAGGTGCAGCTGCGCCCAGAGCAGGTCGAAAGCCTGGTCCGGGGCCTCGGGCGCGATGCGGGTCTCGATCTGCCGGGTGAGGTCGTGCAGCTCCTGCCCCAGCTTTTTCTGCGCCTTGCGCGAGATGAAGCTGCGCCCCCGCCGGATCGAGGCGAAGCGCTTGCGCAGATCCGCCGCGATGGCCTCTGGCCCCTGCCCCGCGCTCAGGGCCATGCGCACCCGGCGCTGGCGGGCGGCGTCGCCCTTGACCGCCTCGAGAAGAAGATCCGCCAGAGTGTCCGGGCCAAGCGCCACCAGATTGGCCTTGTTCAGAGCCTTGCCGGCCATGCATGTCTCCCCTCGATCCGGACGGTTGGTGTGTCTTTTGTTGATCGGGAGGGACGCTATCACGGCCCTTGGCGGCGATGAACAGAGGATCTTTCCTGCGCGACGTCTTCACGTTTCGGGCCCGGATCGCGGCATGGGCGGTTCCTGCCGCCCTTGCCACGGCCCGGCGGCGGGGCGACATATACGCCAAGGGGCGCCCCGGTTTGGGCGCCCCTTGTGTCAGGTATGTGCGTTGCGCCAAGGCGGGCGGCTGGCCCGCCAAGGCGACGGCAGCGGTCAGCTGTTGAAGTTGCGGATCAGCGCCTCGGCCTGGAATTTCGCCTTTGCGGCGCTGCCCTGGTCGGACACGACCTGCCATGCGGCGACGGCTTCGGCGTTGCTCAGCGAGGCCACATCGGCGTTCGGCGCGATGCGCGACAGGGCGATGCGGGCGGCGTTGCCGGTGTTGTTGGTCTGGGCCGATGCGGCGCCCGTCAGAGCGGCGGTTGCGGTCAGGGCGGCGGCGGCGGCGAGAGCGATGCGGGTCATGTGATATCTCCGGTTTGGTCTGTGCGTTTATGTTCAACGTTTCCGTCTTGTGGCAGATATATCGGTCGCAGGGCGCAAAGGTTCAAATCACAGGATCGCTCTCGCGCGCTCTTGGGGATGTGAGAATTCTGGCTGGAACAAAAGTCTGTTCGGGTTGCTGTTCTGGTTAATCGTCTGATATTACGAAACGAATCGTGAATCGCCCGGTCGATTTTCACCGCGTTTTCTGTAACAGTCGCGGGCCAGACGGGCGGTTTTCGGATGACACACGCGCTTTGTGCATCAGCGCACAAATCTTCGGAAGATCCGGCGACGGGGCTACGGCTGAAACGACCAGGCCCCACACCGCATCAGCACTTCTGCAAACCGACAGCCGCTTCGGGACCGATAAGGCCTGCGCAGCAGGCGCATCGTCAGGCCCGCTGGCCGTAAATATCGAATGCCCGGACCACCGGCCGCCACGACACGCGCAGCACTCCCGAGCCGCGATACAGCAACTGGCCGCCACAGCACGGATGGGGGCGCCCCAAAGGGCACGCAGTCTCGTCGCGATCATCGCCGCGCGGCAGCCGCAGTGGCGCGACCCAATCCGACCCGGGTAGTGCCCCGAGAGGTGGTGTAAGAGCGCCGACCTTCGGAGAGGTCCAAGGCTGATCAGGTCGCCACGGCGG
>NZ_JAUOQN010000048.1:0-36549 GCF_030547555.1 Salipiger sp. 1_MG-2023
GGGGGGCCGCCGCCCCCCCCCCCCCCCCCCCCCCCCCCCCCCCCCCCCCCCCCCCCCCCGCCCGCCCCCCCCCGGGGGGGGGGGGGCGGGGGGGGGCCCCCCCCCCCCCCCCCCCGCCTCCCCCGCAACGGGCAACACGCATGACCAATCTTCTCGACATCGAAAACCTGCGCGTGCGCTTTCCCACCCGGCAGGGCCATTTCGACGCGGTGCGCGGCATCTCGTTCAGCCTTGGCCGCGAACGGCTCGGCATCGTCGGCGAATCCGGCTCCGGCAAGTCGATGACCGGCCGCGCCATCCTCAAGCTTATCCGCAAACCCGGCGAGGTCACCGCCGATCGCATGCAGATGGGCAAGACCGACCTGAGCACCGCCTCCGACCGGCAGATGCGCAAGATCCGTGGCCGCCATGCCTCGATGATCATGCAGGACCCGAAATTCTCGCTCAACCCGGTGATGAGCGTCGGCCAGCAGATCACCGAGGCCCTCACCACCCACGAGAAAATCTCGCGCGCCGAGGCCCGCAAGCGCGCCATCCAGATGCTCGACGCCGTCGCCATCCGTGACCCCGAACGGGTCATGGGCCTGTACCCGCACGAGGTTTCGGGCGGCATGGGCCAGCGCATCATGATCGCCATGATGCTGATCCCCGACCCGGAAATCCTCATCGCCGACGAGCCGACCTCGGCGCTCGATGTCTCGGTGCAGCTGTCGGTGCTCGAGATCATGGACCGGCTCGTCACCGATCGTGGCATGGGGCTGATCTTCATCAGCCACGATCTCAACCTCGTCTCGCAATTCTGCGACCGGATCCTGATCATGTACGCAGGCCGCATCGTCGAGGTCTGTCAGGCCGGAAAGCTGCACGAGGCGCAGCATCCCTACACCATCGGCCTGCTCAACTCGGTCCCCGACCTGCAACATCCCCGCGCCCGGCTCGACGTGCTCAAGCGCGATCCGGCCTGGAGCGCGGCCCCTTCGGTAAGTGCCCTGACATGAGTGCCATAGACCTCTCTGATCTCACCGTCTGGTTCGGCCACGGCGCCGAGCGCAGCGACGCGGTCAAATCCGCCAGCTTCTCGGTCGACACCGGCGAAAGCTTTGGTCTTGTTGGCGAATCTGGTTCGGGGAAATCCACCGTGCTGCGCGCCATCTCCGGGCTGATCGACAGCTGGTCCGGCACCATGCGCCTTGACGGCCAGCCGCTTGGCCGCCGCCGCGAGCGCAGCTTCTACAAGGCGGTGCAGATGGTCTTTCAGGACCCTTACGCCTCGTTGCACCCGCGCCATACGGTCGACCGGGTGCTGGGCGAAGTGCTCAAACTGCACGGGTTTTCCGACATCGACGCGCGCATCGACAAGCTGCTCGACGATGTCGGCCTCGGCAAGGGCTTCCGCTTTCGCTATCCGCACCAGCTGTCGGGGGGGCAGCGCCAGCGGGTCGCCATCGCCCGCGCCCTTGCGCCCGAGCCGCGCATCGTGCTGCTGGACGAGCCGACCTCGGCGCTGGATGTGTCGGTGCAGGCCGAAATCCTCAACCTGCTCTCTGACCTGCGCGCCGAGCGTGGCCTGACCTACCTGATGGTCAGCCATGACCTTGGCGTCATCGGCCATATGTGCGAGCGCATCGCGGTGATGCAGCAGGGCCGCATCGTCGAGCTGCTGGACGTCGCGCAGATGCGCAAGCTCAGCGCCGAACATCCCTACACGCGACACCTGCTCGACAGCTCGGTGCGCGCGGTGCGGCAGGCTTGACGGCAGCGCCCGCTGCACCCACGGTGCGTTGGTATACCATCCCGAGGCGCCGATGCTGCACGTCCTGAGCCATGACATCCTGCCGGTCTTTGCACTGCTGGCGCTTGGCTTTGCGCTGGGGCGCGTCGGCCTGTTCTCGCGCGGCGAAGCCGCCGCCGCGAACCGCATCGCATTCTTCGTGATGCAACCGGCGCTGATCTTTCAGCTTGTCGCTGGCGTGCCCCTGCCCGCCTTCGACCTTGCCGCGCTGGCGCTGTATGCCGGTTGCGAAGCGCTGTGCTTTGCCCTTGCCTACGCCCTACTCACCACGCTGTTCCGCCGCGAGCGGGCCGAGGCATGGCTGCTGGCGATGTGCACCGTCTTCGTCAATTCTCTGCTGTATGTCGGGCCGATCTCGCAGCTGATCTATGGCGCAGAGGCGGCCTTGCCGGTGACCGCCATCGTGGCATGGGATGCCTCGGTGACCTTTGCGCTGTTCATCATCGGCACCGAGCTGATCGCGCATCCCTCCGCCGGGGTTGGCCCCGCGCTTGGCCGCATCTGGCGCAACCCGGTGCTGATCGCCATCCTTGCCGGGATACTGGCAAATGCCGTGGGGCTGCGCCTGCCCGACCCGCTGCTGACCGCCGCCAGCTTTGCCGGAGGCGCGGCGGCCCCGCTGTTCCTGTTCGCGCTTGGCATCATCCTGTCGCAGCAAGGCCTGCGCCCGTCGGGGGTGGTGATCGGGGTGACGTCGCTCAAACTACTGGCGTTTCCGGCCATGGTGTTCGTCGCGCTCGGCGGGGCCGGCATTTCGGGGCCATGGCACGACCTTCTGGTGCTGACGGCGGCAGGGCCCTCTGGCGCGATGGCGTTTTCGCTGGCCATGCTGCACGGCATCCGCACCGACGCCATCGCCCCGGTGATCATCTGGACCTCGGTGCTGTCGCTGCTCTCGCTTGCGGCGCTGGCCTAGTCGTTGACCGGGAAGATAAAGCAGCGGTCGCGCCGGATGGTCAGCCACATCGGCGTGCCGGGCCGCGGCAGAAACACGTTTGGCACCGTCGCGCGCAACAGCTCGCCGTGGAAATCCATGCGAAATTCCACGAGGCTTTCCGAGCCCATGAAGCGCGCACGCTCCACCACGCCGCGGGCGGGCGTGCCGGCGCGGTCGGTCGGCAGCGGCGGGTTGCCATTGCGATCGAAGTCGATGCCGACATGCTGCGGGCGGAACACGATTTCGACCTGCTGGCCATCCGGAACGCCGGGAGCAAGGAACTGTCCAAAGGGCGTATCGGTCAGCGCCCCGCGCACCGTGCCAGTCAGCACGTTGATATCACTGAAGAACGCCACCGCCGCCTTGTCCTGCGGCGCGTTGTAGATGTTGTAGGGCGCGCCGCGCTGCACGATCCGCCCGCCGCGCATCAGCGCGATTTCATCGGCCATGCGCATGGCTTCCTCCGGTTCGTGCGTGACCAGCAGAACCGAGGCGCCCTCTTCCTTGAGCAGCGACAGGGTCTCGTCGCGGATGCCGTCGCGCAGCCGGTTGTCGAGACCCGAAAACGGCTCGTCCATCAGCATGATGCGCGGGCGCGGTGCGAGCGCGCGGGCCAGCGCGACACGCTGCTGCTCGCCGCCTGACAGCTGGTGGGGATATTCGTCGATGAAATGGGTCAGGCCGACGCGGCTCAGCAGCTCTTCGGCGCGGGCGCGCTTGGCGGCCCGTGATCCGGTGAGGCCGAAGGCGACGTTCTGACCGACGCTCAGATGCGGGAAAAGCGCGAAATCCTGAAACATCAGCCCAATGGCGCGCCGTTCGGGGGGCACGCGGAACACCGTGTCGCAGACCAGATCGCCATCGACATGGATGGTGCCCTCGTCCTGCATGTCGACGCCGGCGATCATCCGCAAGGTGGTCGACTTGCCGCACCCGGAGGGCCCGAGCAGGCAGGTGACATGACCGGGCTGGATCGTCAGCGAGACGTCATCGACCACGCGCCGACCTTCGAAGCGGCGCACAAGATTGCGGATTTCAAGCCTGGGTGTCTGCACGCGCTCGCCTTTCCCGATGGAAAAGATCGGAATTCAGACGGGGGATAACAGCCCCGGTCCGCCCCTGCAAGCCACCGCCCCCTTTTGCGGGCAGGCGGCGGCAAGCACCGGGGCATGGGGAGGGATTCAAAGCGCCTTGATCGCCTGCATCGCGATGTCGTAGCTGCGCTGCCGCGCCAGCGGATCATGGATGGCGCTGGCAATCAGCAGCTCGTCCGGGGCGTAGCGCGCCACCAGATCGCGCAGCCCGGCGGTCACCTCGGGCAGATCTCCCACCGCCGCGATCCGCAAGGCCCGGTCTGCCATCGCCAGATGCCGCGGGTCCACCGCGCGGGTGATGTCCGCCACCGGGCGCGGCAGGCGTCCCGGTTGACCGGATCGCAGATTGATGAACGCCTGCTGCTGCGAGCTCATCAGCCGGCGCGCCTCGGCGCCGCTGTCCGCCGCCCAGACATTCACCGCCAGCATGAAACGCGGCGCATCGATGATGCCGGGGGTGAACCGCTTGCGGTAGATCTCGGCGGCCTGATCCAGCGCATCTGGCGCAAAATGCGAGGCAAAAGCGTATGGCAAGCCCAGATGCGCCGCCAGCTGCGCGCCAAACAGCGAGGATCCCAGCATCCAGACCGGCACAAACGTGCCTTCGCCCGGCACCGCGCGCACCTGCGCGGCCTCGTCGGGGTTGCCCAGCAGGCCCAGCAGTTCGACCACATCTTCGGGGAAGCGCTCGGCGCTGGCGTGGTTGCGCCGCAGCGCCATGGCGGTCAGCTGGTCCGATCCCGGCGCGCGCCCGACGCCAAGATCGATGCGCCCCGGAAACAGCGTTTCCAGCGTGCCGAACTGCTCGGCAATCACCAGCGGCGAGTGGTTGGGCAGCATGATGCCGCCCGCGCCAACGCGCATCCGGCTGGTGGCGGCGGCCACCTGACCGATCACCACCGCCGTCGCGGCAGAGGCAATGCCGCGCATATTGTGATGCTCGGCCAGCCAGTAGCGATTGTAGCCAAGCGCCTCTGTATGGCGGGCCAGCGCGACGGTATTGGTCAGCGCATCGCCGACGGTGCCGCCTTCGGGCACCGGCGCAAGATCAAGGACGGAGGCGGGGATCATGGGGAGGTCATCTGTGTCATCCCCGACATATAGGTGCGGCGCGCCGACATGAAAGGACGAAAAAGCCCCCGGCGTGCTGCGACGCCGGGGGCTTTGGTCATCCGCGAATGGCGATCAGGCAGCGGCGGTTACCGCCCGCTTGGTCATCACTGTGATCAGATGGGCCCGGTAAGCGCCCGACCCGTGCAGATCGTTGATCATGCCATCGCCCGGCAAGGTCAGCCCCTCAAGCGCCGCAGCCGAGAAATCGCCCGACAGCGCCTCTTCGGCTTCGGCCCAGCGGAACACGCCTTCTTCGGAGGCGCCGGTCACTGCCACCCGCACCCCATCGGCGTATTTCGCCACGAACACGCCAACCAGCGCAAAGCGCGAGGCAGGCTGTTCGAACTTCTGGTACGACGCCTTTTCCGGGATCGACAGTTTCACCGCGGTGACGATTTCGCCCTCGTCGAGCGCGGTGGTGAACATGCCCTGAAAATAATCGTCGATGGCGATTTCGCGGCTGTTGGTGACGATGGTCGCGCGCGATGCCAGCGCCGCCGCCGGGTAGCAGGCTGCCGGGTCGTTGTTGGCGATGCTGCCTCCGATGGTGCCCCGGTTGCGCACCGCCGGATCACCAATGTTGGCCGCCAGCGCCGCCAGCGCAGGGTAGCTGCCCGCCCCCTTGGCGACCTCGGCATGGGTGGTGCCGCCGCCGATGGTCAGCACGTCGCCGTCTTGCGAGATGCCCTTGATCTCGTCGATCTGCGCAAGGCTGACCAGCACCGATGGCATCGCCAGCCGCGCCTTGAGCGAGGGGATCAGCGTCTGACCACCGCCCAGCGCCTGCGCCTCGTCCTTGCCGAGCGCCGCCACCGCATCCGCAACGGTCTTCGGCGTCTCGATGTCAAAGCTGTACATGGTTGTTCTCCTGTCGAAGAGCCGAGGCCCTTTCTTCTTTCCCTGATTACGCAATGGAACGGCGGCGCGGTCAAGCGCCGCCGAGAGATCAGCCCTGCATCGCCGCCCAGACCCGGTGCGGGCTCAGCGGCATGTCGATATGATCGACCTTGATGCCGCCGACGTTGAGCGCATCGAGCACCGCGTTCACCACCGCCGGGGGCGAGCCGATCGCCCCGGCCTCGCCGCAGCCCTTCACGCCGAGCGGGTTGTGAGTGCAAGGTGTGACGCAGCTATGATCGACCTTGAAGAACGGCAGATCCTCGGCGCGCGGCATGGCGTAATCCATGTAAGAGGCGCTAAGCAGCTGGCCGTTCTCGTCGTAGATGCAGCTTTCCAGCATCGCCTGCCCGACACCCTGCGCGATGCCGCCATGCACCTGCCCTTCGACAATCATCGGGTTCACCACATTGCCGAAATCATCGGCAGCGGCAAAATCGAGGATCTCGACGCGCCCGGTTTCGGGATCGACCTCGACCTCGCAGGCATAGGCGCCCGACGGGTAGGTGAAGTTCGACGGATCGTAAAAGGCGGTCTCTTCAAGGCCCGGCTCGATGTCTTCGAGCGGGTAGTTGTGCGGCACGTAGGCGGCCAGCGTCACATCGCCCCACGCCACCGACTTGTCGGTGCCCGCAACGGTGAACTGGCCGTCCTTCAGTTCGATATCCGCATCGGAAGCTTCCAGCATGTGGCCGGCGATCTTCTTGGCCTTGTTGATGATCTTCTCGGTGGCGCGCACCATGGCCGATCCGCAGACCGCCAGCGAGCGCGACCCATAAGTGCCCATGCCGAAGGGGATCTTCGACGTATCGCCATGCACGATGTCGATCATGCTCTCGTCGATGCCCAGCATTTCGGCGACCACCTGCGGAAAGGCGGTTTCATGCCCCTGCCCGTGGCTATGCGCGCCGACCATGACGCTGATCGAGCCGGTGGCGTTCACCCGCACGGTTGCCGCGTCATACAGCCCCGCCCGCGCGCCAAGCTGGCCGACAAGGTTCGACGGCGCGATGCCGCAGGCCTCGATGTAGCAATTGACGCCAAGCCCGCGCAGCTTGCCGCGCGCCTTGCTTTCCTCGCGGCGCGCCTCGAACCCCTTGCGGTCGATCATCTCTTCGAGCTTGTCCATGGTCGCGACGTAGTTGCCGGTGTCGTATTCCACCGCCACCGGGGTCGCGTAGGGAAAGCTGGTGATGAAGTTCTGCCGGCGCAGCGCCACCGGATCAACGCCCAGTTCCCGCGCCGCCTTGTCGACAAGCCGTTCAAGCTGAAAGGTCGCTTCGGGGCGGCCCGCGCCGCGATAGGCATCGACGGGCACGGTGTTGGTGAACACCGCCTTGACGTTCACCTGCACGGCGGGCGTGCGGTAGTTGCCCGCCATCAGCGTGCCGTGCAGCCATGTCGGGATCGACGACGAGAAGGTCGACAGATAGGCGCCCATATTGGCCAGTGTATCGGTGCGGATCGCGGTGAAGTTGTTGTCGGCATCCAGCGCCAGTTCGATCTTGGTCACGTGATCGCGGCCATGCGCATCCGACATGAACGCCTCGGAGCGGGTCGAGGTCCATTTCACCGGGCGGTTCAGCTTGCGCGCGGCGAAGGTGACAAAGGCTTCCTCGGCGTAGTGAAAGATCTTGGTGCCAAAGCCGCCGCCCACGTCGGGCGCCACCACCTTGAGCTTGTGCTCGGGGATGCCAAGCACAAAGGCCCCCATCAGCAGGCGGATGACATGCGGGTTCTGGCTGGTGGTATAAAGCGTGGAATCGTCGTTGGCGCGCGCGTAATCGCCCAGCGCCACCCGCGGCTCCATCGGGTTGGCGACAAGGCGGTTGTTGACCAATTCCAGCGTGGTGACATGCGCCGCAGCGGCAAAGGCCGCATCGACGGTCTCGGTGTCGGTGCCGAACTGCCAGTCATAGCACAGGTTGTCGGACAGCTCGTCATGCACCAGCGGTGCGCCGCTTGCCAGCGCCGCCTTCATGTCGACGGCGGGGTCAAGTTCTTCGATGTCGGCAACGATGGCCTCGGCGGCGTCGCGCGCTTCCTGAAGCGTCTCGGCGACAACGGCGGCATAGGGATCGCCGACATGGCGCACCTTGCCAGTTGCCAGAACCGGGTGGCCCGGCTCTTTCATCGGATCGCCGTTCTTGTCGGTGATCAGCCAGCCGCAGGGCAGACCGCCGACGCCTTCGAAATCCTTGCCGGTAAAGACCCGCAGCACGCCCGGCATGGCCTCGGCGGCGCTGGCGTCGATGCTGACGATCTTGCCATGCGCCACGTCCGAGCGCACGAAAACGCAGTAGGTCTGACCGTAGACGTTGATGTCGTCGGTGTATTGTCCGGCTCCGGTCAGGAAACGCACGTCTTCGCGGCGTTTCTGGCTTGCGCCGATACCATGATCCTTGGGCATGGTGCCTCCTCCCTGTCGGCGGCCTTGGCCGCCATCATCCCTGTCGGCGGCACGCGCCGACCCTGAATCCAAAGCCGTGGGTCTCCTCCTACCACGGCTCTTTCAATCTGTTTTGACGTCACCGCCGCGCGCGCGGCAGCTTATTCCGCCGCGATGCTGCTCACGTCTTGGCCGGATGCGGCCATGATCGCCTTGACGATGTTGTGATAGCCGGTGCAGCGACAGATGTTGCCCTCGAGGTAATCGCGCACCTCGTGTTCGGTGGGCTTGGGGTTTTCCTCCAGAAGCTTGGCCGCCGTCATCACCATACCCGGCGTGCAGAATCCGCATTGCAGCCCGTGGTGATCCTGAAACGCCTGCTGCAGCACCGACAGCGAGCCATCGGCATTGGCCATGCCCTCGATGGTGGTCACCTCGGCGCCGGTGGCCTCGGCGGCGAACATGGTGCAGGCCTTGACGCTCTGGCCGTTGACGTGGATCACGCAGGCACCGCACTGGCTGGTGTCGCAGCCGACATGGGTGCCGGTCAGCCGCAGCTCGTCGCGCAGGAATTCCGTCATCAGCGTATTGCCAGCGACCTCCTTCGAGACGGCCTTGCCGTTCACCGTCATCGTTACCTTGGTCATTCAGTCCTCCCTGGGTATCCCTGTTGTCTTTGGTTCAGCGTGCTGGGCGGGGCGCTAGGACACCATCCGCTTGAACCAGCCCTTCTTCTTGCCATCGACGGCGGCGTCATCCGCTGCGCCCTCTTCCTTGGGGCCTTCGACGGCCTCCTGAAGGTTGGTGAAGAACTGGTCGGCCATCTTCTTGGCGAATCCGTCGATGATGCGGCTGCCAAGCTGCGCCAGCTTGCCGCCGACCTTGGCCTCGACCTCGTAATGCAGCTCGGTCACGCCATCGCCCTTGTCGCTCAGCGTCACGTCGGCACCGCCCTTGGCAAAGCCCGCGGCCCCGCCCTTGCCCTCGCCCGACAGGGTCAGGCTTTCCGGCTCGTTGCGATTGGACAGTTTGACAACCCCGGTGAAGGTCGCCTTCACCGGGCCGACCTTCTGCACCACGATTGCCTCGAACCCGTCTTCGGGCGAGCCGGTCATCTGGGTGCAGCCCGGCACGCAGGCCTTGAGCACCTCGGGGTCGAGAATCGCCGCCCAGACCACCTCGCGAGGGGCCTTGATCTCGCGCGTGTCGCTCATGTGCATTGGTTGGTTTCCTCCGACTTGCCCTGTCTGTGCCCGGTCAGCCTACACGCATCCGCAGACGCGCCTATTAGACCAATGGATCATTCCGGCCAGAGAGTGGCCCGGCCACGCGCCGATGCCAACTCGAAATTGTGCGAAGTCTCAGGAATTTGCGCCGCCCGCATAGACTTCGAGCGTCGGCAGGTCGGTCAGCGGCACCCCGATAAGGCGCATCGCGGCCAGCGAGATCCGCGCGCCGCCGCCCTCGATCGGCAATAGATCGACCCTCGCCGATTTGCCGGAGGCGGGAAACACCACGCGCCCCTCGGTCGGGGACGACACCAGCGTGGTTTCGAGCCAGAACCCCGGTTTCGAAGGATCGCCCAGCGACACCACGACAGAGCCAAGGCTGCGCTCGCCGCCGGGCTGCGGCGCGGCGGCCACTGCGCGCTCGGCGGCGCTGGTGGTGTCGAACTGCTCGGCAGTGCGGGCATTCGCAGCGGGGGCGATGGTCACCGTCTCGACCTCGGGGGCGGCGGGAATCATCGCAGGGCTCGCCGAAGCGCTTGGCGCGGGCTCTTCCTGCTGCATCATCGGCAGCGAGGGCAGCTGGGAACAGGCGCAAAGCGCCAGCATCGGAACAAGAAGATGTGCTTTCATGAGGCGAAGAGTAGGGCGTTGCCCGGCGGCTGGCAATCGCCGAGATGCTTGCCCGAAGGCAGGTTTGCGCCTAGATGTACAGGCATGGAAAAGCTCATCGATCCCTTCGCCCGCCCGATCTCTTATCTTCGGGTCTCGGTCACCGACCGCTGCGATTTCCGCTGCGTCTATTGCATGTCGGAAAACATGAGCTTTCTGCCCAAGAAGGAATTGCTGACCCTCGAAGAGCTGGATCGCCTGTGCAGCGCCTTCGTGCACATGGGGGTCGAAAAGCTGCGCATCACCGGCGGCGAGCCGCTGGTGCGCCGCGACATCCTGACGTTTTTCCGCGCCATGACCCGGCATCTGGACAGCGGTGCGCTCAAGGAGCTGACGCTGACCACCAATGGCTCGCAGCTTGAGAAATTCGCGCAACCGCTGTTCGATGCGGGGGTGCGGCGGGTGAACGTATCGGCCGATACGCTGGATGCCGACAAGTTCGCGCAGATCACCCGCTGGGGCCGACTGCCGCAAGTGCTGCGCGGCATCGACGCGGCGCAAAACGCCGGGATGCGGGTCAAGCTGAACGCCGTGGCGCTGAAGGATTTCAACGAGGACGAGCTGCTGAGCATGACCGAATGGTGTGCGTCGCGCGATATGGATCTGACCTGGATCGAGGTCATGCCGATGGGCGACATCGGCAACGAGGACCGGCTGGATCAGTACTGGAAGCTGACCGACCTGCGCGCGCGGCTGGCAGAGCATTACACCCTGACCGATCTGCCCGAAAGCACCGGCGGCCCGGCCCGCTACGTGCGGATCGAAGAAACCGGCCAGAAGATCGGCTTCATCACGCCGCTGAGCCATAATTTCTGCGAAAGCTGCAACCGGGTGCGGCTGACCTGCACCGGCGAATTGTTCATGTGTCTAGGGCAGGAAGACAACGCCGATCTGCGCTCTGCCCTGCGCAACCATCCGGGCAGCGACGCCCCGCTTCAGGAGGCGATCCGCGAGGCGATCCGGCACAAGCCCAAGGGCCATGATTTCGACTATTCGCGCCAGACGGTGGATGGCCGCGTCTCGCGCCACATGAGCCATACCGGCGGCTGACCTTTCGCCTGCTTTTACCAAGGTTTTCAGGCCACGCGCCGTTTTCCGGGTCTCGACCAACATGGCATCTCGCCGCCGCCAGATAGGCGATGATGACCCGGTGCGGCCTTGCCCCGCCGCAGGTCTGTTGCAAGTTTGCACCGATTCTTTGCAATGAAATCAATAGATTGCGCAAAAGCCCCAAGATCCTGCTCAGAGATTTCCGGGACACGCCGTCTTTGCTACGAAAGCCCGGATATTGCCGTATAGTTTCCGAATGAATGACAGAAAGACCTCGGAGTCCTGAAGGCATCCGAGACCAGATCAGGCAGGCTTCGAAACAAATGTCCAATTCCCAAGTGATTGTCCGGCCTTTGGCCGCAAGCGATGAAACCAGCTGGCGGTCGCTGTGGACGGCCTATCTTGCCTTTTATGAAACCACCGTGCCCGAAGAGGTCTATGCCAGCACCTTCGCTCGGCTGCTGGGCGAGGATTCGCAGGATTTCAGCGGCTTCGTGGCCGAACTTGACGGCAAGATCGTCGGCATCACGCATTATGTCTTTCACCGCCATTGCTGGAAGATCGAGAACGTCTGCTATCTTCAGGATCTCTACGCCCTGCCCGAAGCGCGCGGCAAGGGCGTCGGGCGGGCGCTGATCGAGGCGGTCTACGCCGCCGCCGATGACGCGGGCGCCCCCGGCGTCTACTGGATGACGCAGGAATTCAACGACACCGCCCGCCAGCTGTATGACCGGGTCGGCAAGCTGACGCCGTTCATCAAATATACAAGGCCGTGAAACGGCGCTACCTGCTGCCCCTGTGCCTTGCGCTAAACGCCTGCGTGCCCGTCGGCTCGCCCGAGACCGCCAGCCGCGCCGCCGTGTCGATGACCAGCTCCGACAGCGGCCTGCCCCCGATGAAAAGCTTCTCGGCCCCGCGCCCGGTTCCGACGCATGTGTCGAATGCCGATCTGGCGCGCGACATCCTCGGGCTGGCCTTCTCGCTGGAATCCGGGAAGGAGCTGGCCGCCTTCACCCAGTTCGAAGGCCCGATCACCTTGCGCGTCACCGGCACGCCGCCCCCGGCGATGATCATCGATCTGGATCGGCTGATCCACCGGCTGCGCAGCGAAGCGCAGATCGACATTCGCCTCGTGGCAGCGCCCGTGGCCAATATCACCGTGCAGGCGGTGCCGCGCGCCGAGATCCGCAAGACCATGCCAAGCGCCGCCTGTTTCGTGGTGCCCAACGTGTCGTCGCTGGAGGACTACCGCGCGGCGCGGCGCGCCAGCGCCGTCAGCTGGTCGTCCATCACCCGGCGCGAGCGGGTTGCGGTGTTTGTGCCCGCCAATGCCGCCCCGCAGGAGCTGCGCGATTGCCTGCACGAGGAAATCGCCCAAGCGCTTGGCCCGCTCAACGACATGTACCGGCTGGCCGACAGCGTCTTCAACGACGACAATGTGCACACGGTGCTGACCGGTTATGACATGACGGTGCTGCGCGCCTATTACGATCCCGACTTGCGCAGCGGCATGTCGCATCGCGACGTGGCCGCGCGGCTGCCGGGCATTCTGGCGCGGATCAATCCCGCCGGCGAAACCCGCCCCGCCCGCCGCCTGCCCGAGACCCCACGCGTCTGGATCAACGCGGTGCAGGCCGCGCTTGGGCCGGGGGCCTCTGCGGCAGAACGCCGCGCCGCCGCCACCGAGGCACTGAGCATCGCCGCCACGCTGGGCTGGACAGACCACCGTCGCGGCTTTTCGCATTACGCCCTTGGGCGCATCCTGCAAGGCAGCAGCGCCGCCGCCGCGCAGGAACAGTTCGTTCTGGCAAAACGCTATTTCGAACGCGCGCCCGACACCGAGCTGCATCAGGCCTATGTTGCAAGCCAGCTTGCGGCCCACGCCCTGAACGGCGGCCAGCCCGAACAGGCGCTGGCGCAAATCGGCCCTCATCTCGACACCGCCGCACGCTACGAGAACGCGGCGCTTCTGGCGACGCTGATGCTGCTGCGGGCCGAGGCGCTGGAAGCGTCGGGCCGGGCATCAGAGGGGCGGCAGGTGCGTCTGGACTCGCTGGGCTGGGCACGCTACGGCTTCGGTTCGGATTGGGCCGTGCGCGACAGGATGCGCGAAATTGCGGCGCTCAACCCACTCAAGGGGGGCTGAAGACACCATGATCGTGATTGCCGGAGTGCTGATCGGAGCGATACTCGGCGGGCTGACCGCCCGTCGCCGCAAGGGCAACGCTGCCGATATCGCCCAATACGCCACGGGCTTTGCCATCGCCTGCGGGCTGGCGGGCTTTGTGCTGACGATCATCCTTGAAAAACTTCTGACCTGAACGCGAAAGCCCGGACCTTCTGCCAAGGCTTCCGGGCCGCGCTCACCGGTCGAGCCCGGTGAGCGCGGCGGCGAATTCCTCGGGATCGAAGGGCTGCAGATCGTCGATCTGCTCGCCCACCCCGATGGCATGGATCGGCAGCCCGAACCGATCCGCCAGCGCCACCAGCACGCCGCCCTTGGCCGTGCCGTCCAGCTTGGTCATCACCAGCCCCGACACATCCGCCACCTGCCGGAATATCTCGACCTGATTCAGCGCGTTCTGGCCGGTGGTCGCATCCAGCACCAGCAGCGTGTTGTGCGGCGCGTCGGGGTCTTTCTTGCGGATCACCCGGACGATCTTGGCCAGCTCTTCCATCAGGTCGTGCCGGTTCTGAAGCCGCCCGGCGGTGTCGATCATCAGCAAATCGGCGCCGTCGGCCTGCGCGCGGGTCATCGCATCGAAGGCAAGGCTCGCCGGGTCCGATCCTTCGGGCGCGGTCAGCACCGGCACCCCGGCGCGTTGCCCCCAGACCTGAAGCTGCTCGACCGCCGCGGCGCGAAAGGTATCGCCCGCCGCGATCACCACTGTCTTGCCCGCCGCGCGGAACTGCGAGGCCAGCTTGCCGATGGTCGTGGTCTTGCCTGACCCGTTGACGCCAACCACCAGCACCACCTGCGGCTTCTTGGGGTAGATCGGCAGCGGGCGCGCCACCGGATCGAGGATGCGGGCCACCTCGCCTGCAAGCGCCTCCTTGATCTCCTGCGTCGACACCCGGCGGCCATAGCGCCCCTCGGCGATATTGGCGGTGACGCGCAGCGCCGTGTCGACCCCCATGTCAGAGGCGATCAGCAGCTCTTCGAGGCTTTCCAGCATGTCGTCGTCAAGCACCCGGCGCAGCGTCGGCGCCTGCGGCGTCTCGCGGCCGAACAGCCTCCCGAGGATGCCGCCCTTCGGAGCCTTCGTCGGGGTTTCCTGCGGCGGCGCCTGCGGAGACGGATCAAGCGGCGCAGGCATTTCAAGCGGCGGCGGCGGCGCGATTTCAGGCGCGGGCTGCGGCATCGGGTCGGCGGGGGGCGTCACGTCCGGGCCGGGATCGTCCGACGGCGTCGGGGCTGGCACCGGATCGGGCGTCGCGGGATGTTCCAGCGGCGGCGCGGGCGGGGCCTCATTCGGCGCGGGCGGCGTTTCGGGCAGCGGCTGCGGCTGCTCGGACGGCGGCGGCGGCACATCCGGCGCGTCGTTGCCACCATCCTGCACGATGGCATCGAGCCCTTCCTCGAGCTTCGAGGACGAGTTGAACAGCTTGCTCTTGAGCTTGCCGAAAAAGGACATGGCGCGAGACCCCCGGAAAAACGTCTCCTTCACCTAATACGCCGGGGCGCTCAAGAAAAGTGTGAGTTGCCCCTGAAGCGCGCAGGCGCAGAACTTGCCGCAGGAAACCCGCGCTTTGCCTTGGTTTGAACTTTCGGGCGACTGCCCCGCCCGCGCGTGCTGCGCGAAACGATCAACCGCCGGGTTTCTGCGACCAAGGTGATCCGACAGGATACAAAACGTTCGCCCGCAGCCACACCAAGGCGCAGGGCCACCCCTGCGCGGCTTGTCGCAACCACCGAGCGCGGTTCGACATTAATCCCGCCGCGTCAAGCCGGTGCCGTTCAGGGCGGCAGGAGGCCGGTGATGAGCCATTTTAACCTTGCAACCCTCGGGATGGCCGCGCTGCTGGACGCAGAGATCTGGCTCGGCGGGGTCTGGCTAGCGGCCTGCGCTCATGCGCAAGGACAACGTCTGCTGTCGGACTACGTGCAGCCTGTCGGGCAGCGGCACAGCTGGAACGCCCCGCAGGGGGCGTCGTCGGCGCTGATGCTGAACGCGCCGCGTTAATTCGATCACCATGCAAGACCGACGCGACAGTATCCCGGACTGACGCTCGATCACTCGACGATGCCGATGCTACCGCAGTCCCTACCGCGATCGCGCCGGTCCCGGCGCTGTGGCACCGCATTATGGACCCAAGAGCGCATCAGTGGCAGCCAAAGCGTCCGATACAGCCCCCGATCCGGCAATGAGACACCGCGCCTGAGCATTCATCTGACACGAAAAGTCGCGAAGGGTCTGCTGGCTGGCTGGCGCCGGGTCCCCCCGACAGCTTGCGCGCTGGCGTCCACAAAGCGCTACCGCGCCGGCAACGACAAGTCAAATAGTCTTTTACTTCAATTACTTGACTTATTTATTCAGGAAACACCATCGGCCATCCCGCTCATTGCTTGTGGTACGCGAAGACCGGCCGCCTCTTCACCTGCCCATCACACTCTGTCAGGGTATGGGCATGAAATTGCTACCCGCCCTTTTAGTGCTTTTGACTCTGGCCCTGCCATGCCTTGCTTCCGAACCGCTTTCGGGGGCGGAATTCGAACGCTATGTCACCGGGAAAACGCTGTATTTCGGGCTCGAAGGGTCATCCTACGGTGTCGAGGAGTATCTCCCTGATCGTCAGGTGCGCTGGTCGTTTCTAGATGGGCAGTGCAAGGACGGCTTTTGGTACGAAGATCAGCGCATGATCTGCTTTGTCTACGATGACGAGCCAGAGGCGCAATGCTGGAGCTTCTATCGAGAAGGAACCGGACTACGCGCGGTATTCGAGAACGATCCAGCAAACACCGTGCTTTATGAAGCCCGGCAGGATGACAAGCCGATGATGTGCCTCGGCCCCGAGGTCGGCGTCTGAAAAGCGGGGGCCAGCCCCCGCACCCCCGGGATATTTCCAGCCAGAAGAAGACAGGGCGCGGCGCCTGGCTTCTTCTGGCCCAAAATATCCCCGCCGGAGGCATCCAAGCCATCCTCTCGCGCGGCGTCGGTCAGAACAGATTGCCCTGCTCCGGGGGCTCACCCTTGCGCTTCGGGCGGTGTGCGGCGCCGCCCAGCGCAAGCCGGCCATCGGCGAATTCGATCTCGAGGCCGGCTGCGGCCTCGGCCTCGGCCTTGGCGGTCAGAATGCGCCCTTCGCCGCTGCGCACCACCGCGTAGCCGCGCGCCAGCGTTCCTTTGTAGCTGAGCGTCTCCAGCAGCCGCGCAAGACTGCCCAGACGCGTGCGCGGGTCTTCGAGCCCTCGCGCGCCCGCCGTATCCAACCGCGCGGCCAATGTGCCGAGACGGTCGCGGCCAAGCGTGATGTCGCGGAGGATCGGGCGCAGCGACAGGCGGTCTGTGCGTCGTCCAAGGCTTTCGTGCCCATGGGCAATGACCCGCGCCAGAAGCGAGGGGCGCAGCGCGCCCGCCCGGTCGGACAATTGGACCCGGCGCTTTTCTGTGCCCCGGCTCAGCGCCACGGGCAGCCGCGTCGATAGCAGGTCAAGCCGTTGACGGGGGCTTTCCAGCAGCGTTTCGGCGCGGGGCATTGCGCGGGACAGATCGCGCAGACGCTGCGTCCGGGTCTCGATGCGCTGCTGCATGGCACGGGTCATGCGGCTGCCCTGCTCGCCGGTCCAGCTCAGCAGGTCAAGCCGCACCGGAACCGCGATTTCGGCGGCGGCGGTGGGCGTGGGCGCGCGCCGGTCGGAGACGAAGTCGATCAGCGTGGTGTCGGTTTCGTGCCCGACGGCCGAGATCAGCGGGATCATAGAGACCGCAGCCGCCCGCGCCACGGCTTCTTCGTTGAAGCCCCACAGATCCTCGACCGAGCCGCCGCCGCGCGCAACGATCAGCAGGTCGGGGCGCGGCAGCGAGCCTCCGGGCGTCAGGCGGTTGAACCCTTCGATGGCGCGCACGACCTCGGGGGCGCAGCTTTGCCCTTGCACCGCCACCGGCCAGATCAGCACCTTGCGCGGAAAGCGCTCGCGCAGCCGGTGCAGAATGTCGCGGATCACCGCCCCGGACGGCGAGGTGATCACGCCGATGATCTCGGGCAGGTAGGGCAGCGGGCGTTTGCGCGCCTCGTCGAACAGGCCCTCGGCCTGCAACGCCGCCTTGCGTTTTTCCAGCATCGCCATCAGCGCGCCGACCCCTGCCGGGCGGATGTCATCGATCACGATCTGGTATTTCGACTGGCCCGGAAAGGTGGTCAGCCGCCCCGTCGCGATCACTTCCATGCCTTCCTCGGGCTGCTGGGCAAGGCGCCCGGCCACGCCTTTCCAGACCACGCCCGAGATCACCGCGCGATCGTCCTTGAGATCGAGGTAGATGTGTCCCGAGCGCGGCGTCGACACGCGGCCGACCTCGCCGCGCACGCGGACATGGGCGAATTCGCCCTCGATGGTGCGTTTTACCGCGCCCGAAAGCTCGGATACGGTGAATTCGGGCGTATTGCCCTGCTCGTCTTCTAAAAGGTCCATTATGGGCTGCTCGCTTGCCTAACGCTTGGCCTGACCTTAGAACGCGCGACAGGCGAGGAAAAGGCAGGAGACCGAAGGCATATGAACATCCTTATTCTCGGCGGCGGCGGGCGCGAGCATGCGCTGGCCTGGGCGGTGATGCAGAACCCCAAATGCGACAAGCTGATCGTCGCCCCCGGCAACGCCGGAATTGCGCAGATCGCCGAATGCGCCGCGCTCGATGTCGAGGATGGCGGCGTGGTGGTCGAATTCGCCGGCGAGAACGCCATCGAGCTGGTGATCGTCGGGCCCGAGGCGCCGCTGGCGGCGGGCGTCGCCGACGCGCTGCGCGATGCGGGCATCCCGGTGTTCGGCCCGTCGAAAGAGGCGGCGCGGCTCGAGGTTTCGAAAAGCTTCACCAAGGAGATCTGCAAGGCGGCGAATGCGCCCACCGCAGGTTATGGCCATTTCACCGATGCGGCCAGCGCCAAGGCCTATGTCGCCCGGCAGGGCGCGCCGATCGTGGTCAAGGCCGACGGGCTGGCGGCGGGCAAGGGCGTGATCATTGCGACAACCGTGGCAGAGGCCGAGGAAGCCATCGACGACATGTTCGGCGGGGCCTTTGGCGGCGCGGGCGCCGAGGTGGTGATCGAGGAATTCATGACCGGCGAGGAAGCGTCGTTCTTCGTGCTGGTCGACGGGACGGATATCCTTCCCATCGGCACCGCGCAGGATCACAAGCGCGTCGGCGAAGGCGACACTGGCCCCAATACCGGCGGAATGGGCGCCTATTCTCCCGCCCCGGTGCTGACCGACGAGATCGCGCAAAAGGCGCTGGAGGAGATCATCCGCCCGACCATGGCCGAGATGGCCCGTCGCGGCACGCCCTATTCGGGGGTGCTTTACGCCGGGCTGATGATCGAGAACGGGGTGCCGCGGCTGGTGGAATACAACGCGCGCTTCGGCGATCCCGAATGTCAGGTGCTGATGATGCGGCTGGGCGCACAGGCGCTTGACCTGATCCATGCCTGCGCCGAGGGCCGTCTGGCCGGTGCGCAGGTCACATGGGCCGACGATCACGCCATGACCGTCGTGCTGGCGACGCAGGGCTATCCCGGCGACTATGCCAAGGGCTCGGTAATTGGCGGGCTGAACGGGCTCACCGAAGACAGCTTTACCCAGATGTTCCACGCGGGCACCGCCGAAGTGGATGGCAAGGTGGTCGCAACCGGCGGGCGGGTGCTGAACGCCACGGCGCGCGGCGCGACGCTGGCCGAGGCCGCGCAGCGGGCTTATGCGCTGGTTGATGAAGTCGATTGGCCCGAAGGTTTCTGCCGGCGCGACATCGGCTGGCGGGCGCTTTGACCCTGTTCGGAGCTGTTCGCGCAGGTGCGCCGGTCCTTTGATGCGCCATCGCCGTGCCCTGCCGTTGGCCGGGGGCGGCGCAGGCGGGCCGGGTCTGTTGGGCCGCAAACCGATCTGTCTGCGCGCCCGCTCCGCAGCCTTGCGTCGGCAACCCCCATCGCCAATGAGCTGGCGCTGCATGGTTGTGACGTGGCGACCGGTTGCCGAATGCAGCGTTCGGCACGCAACGCCTACATGCGCGATTCGAAACCCGCGCTCAGCCCAATGGGTCACGCGCGGGGCATGGCGCCCTTGCGCCTTATGACGCGCATGAGGCTCGGGCGCACTGCTTGCAGCCGCTAAAGCGTCAGGCGCGACGGCGGCGGCGCAGGGCGATTGCGCCCATCCCGCTCAGCAGGGCAAGCATCGGCGGCAGCGCGGCGGGCAGTGGAACGGCGCTGATTTCGACCGTCAGGCTTTGCAGCACGGCCTTGTCGAGGCCCGTCACATTGATCGCATCAAAGCTGCTGTCGGCGGCCAGCCCGACAAAGTAATTGCCCGCGCCGCTGGTGGTGAAATCGTAGCTGTCGATGATGCTGAAGGCAGACAGAAAATCCACCGTAAAGGTCTCGGTGGATTCCGATGCGTAAAGGTCGAAGGCCAGCTTGGTTTGCGGCGCGCTGAAGGCAAGGAACAGCGAGATCAAACTGCCTTCGCTGCCCGGCGCAATGATCGTCGCCTCGTTCTCCGAGGTCGCCCCCAGCCCCTGCCCGGTCTGGCTGGCAGGGTAGATGAATTCGCCCGGCCCAGCCCCCGAAACTTCGATTGCTGAAATCCCGAGATCGCCCAGAAACGTCTCGCTTCCGGTCAGAACGCCGGTCGCAACGCTGTCGAAGGTCTCGGTATACGGGTCGCTGAAATCGCCCAGCGTGATCAGGGTTGCAGCCTGCGCCGGGGCCGCAACGGCCAATGCCAAAAGGGAAACGATCGTCTTCATGAAGACTCCTCAAACTCGTTACTCATCGCTTCGGCACCACATGCCGCGCACAACCTGATACGGGTGCATATTACCAGCTTTCCCGGCAGGGTCGCATATCAATCCTTTTCTACATAGCGTTAAAAAATCCTTTCCGTGCCGGTGCGAACACGCAAAAGGCTGGCCACGATCGGCCAGCCCTCGTCGTGCATGCTATCTTCGCGCAATTTCAGCGCAGTCTCATGCGGCCTTTGCGCTGTTCGATCCGATGAACCATGCATCCTTTTCGGCGGTGCGGCTCACTTCGGTGAACAGATCGGCGGTGTCTTCGTCGCCCGCCTCGTCGGCGGCCTCGATGCCCTTGCGCAGGTTCACCGTGTAGCTGTTGAAACGCTCGACCAGCGCGGCAACGTGATCCTGAATATCGACCTTGTCGGTCGGGTAGGCCTTGAGCGTGCTTTCCTTGGCAACGGTCTGCGAGGTCCCCTGCGCCAGCCCGCCCATCATGACGACGCGTTCGGCCATCAGGTCCGCCCCTTCGCGCAGATGCGCCGCCACGTCGTCGAGCAATTCGTGCACGCCGATGAACCCGGTGCCCTTGAGATTCCAGTGCGCCTGCTTGACGGCATTGGTCAGGTCGATGGTGTCGGCGAGGCGCGCGTTCAGCTCCTCGATCATGTCCTTGCGGGCGTTCTCTTTGAGAAAGGGGACAAAATTCTGCGGCATTGGGTATGCTCCTCTGGTCTGGTCAAATCCCGTGTGCTGCCAGCGGCAGCCCGGCGCTGTGCCGGCTTCGGATAGGAAACGCAGACCCGCAGCGCAGGTTCCATCAGCGCGGCGATAGAATTTCACGCTCGGTGACGATCATGTCCAGCGGCTGGTCATTCGGGTCATGGGGCAGCGCCTCGGCCTCTTGCGCGGCAAAGGCAAAACCGACGGCCAGCACCGGGCCGCTGGCGCGCAGCGCCTGAAGCGTGCGGTCGTAAAACCCCCCGCCGTAGCCCAGCCGCGCGCCAGCGCGGGTGAAGGCAACCAGCGGCACGATGACGATCTGTGGCACGGAAAACACCGGATCGGCGGGAACCTCGGCCCCGAACGGGCCGGGCACCAGCGCCATGTCAGGCTCCCACAGGGCAAAGCGCAGCGGCGTTGCCTTGGCCTCGATCAGCGGCACCATGACCGGACCATGGGCCGAGGCTTCGACCATGGCGGCGCGCGGGTCGATTTCGCTGCGGATCGGCAGGTAGCCCGCCACCGGCACGCCCCGGTGCCCGGCGAGCAGTTCCGACAGGCGCCCTGCCCCGGTGCCCATGTCGGCGTCGAACGCCGCGCGTCGGCGGGAGAAGGCAGCCTCGCGGGCGGCCTGTTTGGCGGCGCTCAGGCTCATAGCAAGACGGCCGAGGCCAGCCCGAGAAAGGCGAAAAAGCCCACGACATCGGTCACGGTGGTCACGAACGTGCCCGAGGCCAGCGCCGGGTCGATCCCGAAGCGTTCAAGCACCACCGGCACGCCGATCCCCGCCAGCCCCGCCACCACGAGGTTGATGACCATTGCCGCCGCGATCACCAGCCCCAGCACCGGGGTGCCGAACCAGACCAGCGCCAGCAGCCCCATCACCACCGCGAAGACCACGCCGTTCAACAGCCCCACCGTCAGCTCGCGCCCGATGATGCGCCAGACGTTCGACGAGGTCAGATCCTTGGTGGCAAGCGCCCGTACCGCCACGGTCAGCGCCTGCGTGCCCGCATTGCCGCCCATAGAGGCCACGATCGGCATCAGCACCGCCAGCGCCACCACAGCGCCGATCACGTCCTCGTACTGGGCAATGACAAGGCTGGCTAGCACCGCCGTCAGCAGGTTCACCGCCAGCCATGGCAGCCGCTGCTTGACGGTTTCCAGCGTGTTGTCCGACAGCCGGCTTTCCTCGCCGACACCGGCAAGGCGCAGGATGTCTTCCTCGTGTTCCTCGTCAAGCACCGCCATGGCGTCGTCGATGGTTATCACCCCCACCAGCCGGTCGGATTCATCGACCACCGGGGCCGAGATCAGGTGGTACTGGTTGAACGCATAGGCGACCTCGGCCTCGGGGCGGGTCACCGGGATGACATGCCACGTGTCCTCGATCAGCGAGCGCAGCAGCACCTCGCGGCGCGACGCCATCAGCCGCCCCAGCGCCACGTTGCCCACCGGGCGCAGCTTTGGGTCGACCATGACGATGTGATAGAACTGCTCGGGCAGATCCTCGGTGGCGCGCAGATAGTCGATGGCCTCGCCGACATTCCAGTGCTCGGGGGCCATCACCACTTCGCGCTGCATCAGGCGACCGGCGGAATATTCCGGGTAGCCCAGCGACTGTTCGACCGCCACCCGGTCGCTGACTTCCAGCGCATCCAGAATGGTTTCCTGCTGCGCCTCGTCGAGATCCTCGATCAGGTCGACCACGTCATCGGAATCCAGCTCGCGCACCGCGTCGGCCAGAACCTGCGGGGTCAGGGCGCGGATCACGTCCTCGCGGATCGATTCGTCGAGTTCCGACAGGATTTCGCCGTCAAATTCCTTGTCGTAAAGCTTGATGAGCCGCATCCGGTCGAACGCGTTCATCTGCTCGAGCATGTCGGCGATGTCGGCGGCGTGCAGCGGCTCCATCAGGTCGATCAGCGTGTCGCGATCGCCGACATCGACCGCAAACAGAATCGCCGACGCTTCCTTGCGCGAAATCGCCCAGCTCTTGTCGTCATCCTCGGAGATGTCGTCCTCGGGGGCAGTCTTTTGCTGATCTTCGGTCATTTGCGCCTCGCTGCCTGTCCTCCCCGCAAAGAGTAGGATAACCGCCCGGAATTCAACAGGGCGGATTGCGAAACCCGGCCCGCGCCGACAAAATCGCGCGCAGTGATCAGGAGACAGACATGACACAGACCCTGCATCTCGGGCAGATCCTGAGCTTTGACGGCAACCCGTTCGAAGACGGCCCCGGTGCGGCGTGGCACGAAACGCACGGCGCGCTGGTTGTCGAACATGGCAAGATCCTCGCCGTCGGCCCGGCGGATGCGCTGCGCGCTGCCCATCCGAAGGCGGCGCAGGTCGATCATGGCGCGGCGCTGATCGTGCCGGGCTTTGTCGATGCCCACGCGCATTACCCGCAAACCGCGATGATCGCGAGCTGGGGAAAACGGCTGATCGACTGGCTAAACCACTACACCTTTCCCGAAGAAATGCGCTTTGCCGATCCGGCCTATGCCGCTGACATCGCGGGGCGCTATCTGGATCTGCTGCTGGCGCATGGCACCACCTCGGTGTGCAGCTTCTGCACCATCCATCCGGCCTCGGCCGAGGCGCTGTTCACGGCGGCGCAGGATCGTGGCATGCGGGTGTTCGCGGGCAAGACCTGCATGGATCGAGACACCGCCCCCGAAGGTCTGCGCGACACGGCGCAATCGGCCTATGACGACAGCCTTGCGCTGCTGAACCGCTGGCACGGGCGCGGGCGGGCCTCTTATGTCATCACGCCGCGATTCTCGCCGACCTCGACGCCGGCACAGCTCGACGCGCTGGGGGCGCTCTGGGCCGAACATCCCGATTGCCTGATGCAGACGCATCTGTCGGAACAGGTCGATGAAATCGCATGGGTCAAATCGCTGTACCCGTCGGCGCGCGATTACCTCGACACCTACGAGGCGCACGGGCTGCTCGGCGAAGGCGGCCTTTACGGTCACGCCATCCACCTCGAGCCGCGCGAGCGCGACCGCCTGCGCGAGGTCGGCGCCGGACTGGTGCATTGCCCGACCTCGAACACCTTCATCGGCTCGGGGCTGTTCGACATGGACGGGTTGATGCGCGAAGGCCAGCGCGTCGGTCTGGCCACCGACACCGGCGGCGGCTCGTCGTTTTCGATGCTGCGCACCATGGCGGCCGCCTATGAGATCGCCCAGCTGCGCCATCGCCCTCTGCATGGATCGGAACTGCTGTGGCTGGCAACGCAAGGCTCTGCGCGGGCGCTGCGCTGCGATCACCTGATCGGCAACCTTGCGCCGGGGATGGAGGCGGATTTCACCGTACTCGATCTGGCCTCGACCCCCGCCATCGCGCAGCGCAGCATCCGCGCCAATGACATCTGGGAGGCGCTGTTCCCCACCATCATGATGGGCGACGACCGGGCCGTGGCGGGCACATGGGTGGCGGGGCGCAAGCTCTGACATCCCCGCGCGGCGGGCCTCAGGCAACCGCGTTCCGGCGCTACATCGCCAGCCGCTCGGCCAGCGTGTTCTGGCGCGCGATGACCCGGCCAAGGTCGATGGTGGTGACGCGCCCGTCGCGCACTACCTGCCGCCCCTCGACAAACAGGTGCCGCACCCGCGATGGCCCCGCCAGCAGCAGCGCCGAGCGGTCCCAGCTGCCGGCGCTGTCGATGCCGCCGATGTCCCACAGCGCCAGATCCGCCCGCTTGCCCACGGCAATCTGGCCGCAATCATGGCGGCCCAGAACCTCGGCCCCGCCGCGCGTCGCAAGGCGCAGCGCCGCACGCGCGCTCATGGCATCTGCGCCGCGGCTGACGCGCTGGAGCAGCATCGCCTGACGTGCCTCGAGCATCAGGTTGGAGCTATCGTTGCTGGCCGAACCGTCGACCCCCAGCCCGACCTTCACCCCCGCATCGATCATCTCTCGCACCGGCGCAATGCCAGAGCCAAGGCGGCAATTGGAACAGGGGCAATGCGCCACCCCGGTGCGTGAGCTTGCAAACAGGTCGATCTCCTGCCCGTCAAGCTTGACGCAATGGGCGTGCCAGACATCGGGGCCGGTCCAGCCGAGATCTTCGGCGTATTGCCCCGGACGGCAGCCGAATTTCTCCAGAGAATAGGCGATATCCTCGTCATTCTCGGCCAGATGCGTGTGCAGCATGACGCCCTTGTCGCGGGCCAGAAGCGCGGCGTCGCGCATCAGCTCGCGGCTGACCGAAAACGGCGAACAAGGCGCAACGCCGACGCGGACCATCGCCCCCTCGCGCGGATCATGGAAGCGGTCGATCACCCGGATGCTATCCTCGAGGATCGCGGCCTCGGTTTCAACCAGCGCGTCGGGCGGCAAGCCGCCATCGCTTTGCCCGATCGACATGGCGCCGCGCGTGGCGTGAAAGCGCAGGCCGATATCCTGCGCCGCCTCGATGGTGTCATCAAGCCGCGCGCCGTTGGGATATAGGTACAAATGATCCGAGGTCAGCGTGCAGCCCGACAGCGCCAGCTCGGCCAGCCCGGTCAGCGCCGAGATGCGCATTTCCTCGGGGCCAAACCGCGCCCAGATCGGGTACAGCGTCTGCAACCAGCCGAACAACAGCGCGTCCTGTGCGCCGGGCACCGCCCGCGTCAGGGTCTGGTAAAGATGGTGATGGGTGTTCACCAGCCCCGGCGTCACAAGGCAGCGCGAGGCATCGACCACCTCGCCTTCGGATACAAGATCGCTGCCGATTTCGGCGATGATACCGTCGCGCAGGATCATGTCGGCGCCGTCGAGCTCGCTGCCCGCGTCGTCCATGGTCAGGATGTTCCAGGCGTTGCGGATCAGGATCTCGGACATGGCGGCCTCCGGGGTTGCGCATGGCGCACCCTGCCCGCCGCCCAGCCGAAAGAAAAGCCCTACTGCGCCGCGATCTCGCCGCGCCCGCGCAGGCAGCCGAATTCGGCGCGCAGCATCTCGACCAGCGGGTCAACGATGCGCGAGCGCGCCCCCGATGCATAAAGGCAGATCTTCTGCGCGCCCAGCTCTGGCAGCACCCCCGGCGCGATCATCTCGAAATGCGCCGGCGCGTGGCCTTCAAGAACCGGGGTGACCGCCAGATCGGCGCTTACCGACACTTCGATGGTGCGGTCGCTCTCGCTGTCCACGGCCAGCTCCCACGCCGTGCCCTCGCGGTCGAGCAAGGCCGCCGCAACGGGGCGAAAGCCGCACCGGCGCGAAAACGCCACCCGCAGCGGGCGCGCCTTCCACGCAGTGCCGCCCGGCGCGCCGTACCAGCGCAGCGGCACCTCGAGCAGCGCCTCCGCGCCCGGGCCGGGGCTGGCCTCGGTGGTCAGGATCACATCAACCGCACCGCGCCCAAACTGCTCTTTGAGCTCGGCGGAATAGGAGCTGAGCAGTTGCAGGCGCACACGGGGAAAATCGCGCCGCATCGCCTTCATCACGCGCGGGATCACCGGGTAGATGATGTCATGAGGCACGCCGAGCACGATCTCGCCTTCCAGATCGGCGTTGGTCAGGCGTGAATAGATCTCGTCGTTCAGCTCGATCATGCGGCGGGCATAGGTCAGCAGCTGCTCTCCGGCGGGGGTCAGGCTGACACCGCGCCCGGATCGGTCGAGCAAGGACAGATCCAGCAGCTCTTCGAGCCGTTTAAGCTGCATCGACACCGCCGATTGCGTCAGGTTGAGAAATCCCGCGGCGCGGGTCACCCCGCCCGCATCGGCGACGGCGACAAAGGATCGAAGCGTGGTGATGTCGAGATTGCGCATGGATCGAATTTCGTGATGGGGGGCGTCAGGAATGGTCGTTTTACTGATGGGTCTGGAACCAGCATATCCATCACACAACCACATGAACAGCGGAATACTCATCACCAATTGTGAAGGAACCCATCATGCTTCGTGACGCCGCCCCATCCATCACCCTCCCCCGTCGCCGCAGCGCATTGACCACGCTGCTGCGCTGGTCTGCGATTGCCCGTCAGCGCCGCCAGCTTGCCCGTCTGGATGACGCCGCCCTGCGTGACATCGGCCTGTCCCGCGCCGATGTCGCAAACGAGCTACGTCGCAAGCCTTGGGACACCCCGACGCATTGGAAGCGGTGACGCCATCCCCTGCATATTCCGCCGGAAACAGCGCGTTTCGTTGGGTTTGAGCCTTGAAATACCTCCTCGCTCTGCCAATATCGGTAACGAATATTACGGACTTCCCTAATCCGCACACAGCTTGGAGGCATAGATGGCTCAATACAGAACAATCCGGACCGCTGCCGGGACGACCGCGGCCCAGATTGACGAAGGTCTGCGCACGCATATGAGCAAGGTCTACGGGACCATGTCCATCGGCATGCTCCTCACCTTCGCGGTCGCATGGGCCGTAGGTACGAGCCCTGAACTGCTGAGCGTGTTCCGCGACCCGATGACCCTGTCGCCGAACATCCTTGGCTACATCGTCATGTTCGCCCCGCTGATCATGATCTTCGCCTTCGGCGCGATGATCAATCGCCTGACCGCCGCTGCCGCGCAGGTGTTTTTCTACGCCTTCGCCTCGGTTATGGGCCTGTCACTGTCGTGGATCTTTGTCGCCTTCACCGGCTTCTCGATCGCGCAGGTGTTCCTCGTGACCTCGATCGCCTTCGCGGGTCTGTCGATCTTTGGCTACACCACCAAGAAAGACATCTCGGGCTGGGGATCGTTCCTGATCATGGGTGTCATCGGTCTGCTGGTGGCGTCGATCATCAACATCTTCCTTGGATCGCCGGCGATCATGTTCGCCATCTCGATCCTTGGTGTGCTGATCTTCGCCGGTCTGACCGCCTATGACACGCAGAACATCAAGAACACCTACCTTGAGCACGCCGCGCATGGCGACAGCGAATGGCTGGGCAAGGCCGCCATCATGGGCGCGCTGAACCTCTACATGAACTTCATCAACATGTTCATGTTCCTGCTGCAACTGATGGGCAACCGCGAGTAATCAATCGCTACGCCCCGCGACATACGCCCGCCGGCCATCTGGTCCGGCGGGCTTTTTCATGCCTGATCGCTTGCGCCGCCACCGATCCGTCAGGCCAGTACCGCCGGCATCAGCCCGCGCAGCGAATTGCCGATCCACAGCTTCTCGGCCCGTTCCAGATCATGGCGCGTGAGGATCTCTTCCTTGACCTCGCCGGTGCACAGCAGGCTTTCGCGCAGCACCCCCGGCAGCAAACCGCTCGACACCGCGGGCGTCAGCTTCTGCCCATTGATCTGCAAGAAGACATTGCTGATGCTGCCCTCGCACAGCTCGTCTTGCGTATTGAAGAACAGCACCTCGTCGATCCCCGCCGGCCGGCTTGCGTAAGCATCGTCATACAGCGCCCGCCGCGTGGTCTTGAGCCGCAGGAACGGGTCACGCGGGTCAAGCCGCTGCGCCGACACCAGAACCCGGCTGAGCACCGGCAGCGCGCCCAGCTCGAAAGGCTGGGATGTCATGGCCACGCTGCCATCCTGCGCCACGCTCATGCGCAGCCGCAGCGGCGCATCGCCACCAATCTTGTTGAGCGCCCGCAGCACCGCCACAGGATCGTAGTCGAACCCCAGCACGGCGCAGCTGCGCTGGCAGCGCGCAAGATGCAGCCGCTCGCGCACGATGCCCGAATGCGGCAGCCACAGCATGGTCTCGATCACGCGGAGCGCGGGATCAGTCCTGTCACGAAGCGAGATTTCCAAAGTGCTTCCTCGTATTCCGCCTCACAGAGACTGTCATGCACGATGCCGCCACCGATCCCCATGAGCGCGCGCCCGGGCGCTGTCAGGGTCAGGGTGCGGATCGCAACGTTGAACGAAGAGCGCCCATCCGGAGCGGCCCAGCCAATGGCGCCACAATAGGCGCCCCGGCGCCAGCCCTCCAGCCGGTGAATCGCCTTCATCGCGGCAATCTTGGGCGCACCGGTGATCGAGCCGCAAGGAAAGATTGCCTCGAATACGCGCGATATATCAAACGGCGCGTCAAGTTCGGCCGAAACCCGGCTGACCATCTGGTGCACCGTCGCATAGGTTTCGACCCGCAGCAGATCCGGAACATGCACCGACCCGATGCGGCTGATCCGTGACAGATCGTTGCGCATCAGATCGACGATCATGATGTTTTCGGCCCGGTTCTTGATGTCGCTGGCCAGCGCATCGCGCAGCGCGTCATCATCCGGCCCGGTGTCGCCGCGCGGCGCGGTACCCTTCATCGGGGCGACGGAGATGTGCCCCTGCGCGTCGGTGCGAAAGAACAACTCGGGCGAGCGCGACAGCACTTCGTGGCCGCCAAGCCGCAGGAACGCCCCGTGCCCGACCGGCTGATGCTGGCGCATCGCCTGCCAGAGCGCCTCGGGAGTGCCCTCGAATGCCACCTCGACCGGCATCGTCAGATTGACCTGATACAGATCGCCGCGGCCGATCATCTGCTTGATCTGATCAAAGCTTTGCGCATAGCGGGCGCGATCCCACAGCGGGGTGACCGCGCGCACCTGCGCCGTGCCTTCCGGCTGCGGCGTGGCAATCGGCGCATCGAAGATGCCAAAGCACAGCAGCGGTGTGTCCGGTTCAAGCAGCCCTGACAGCGACGGCTCCAGCGCGAACCCCAGCTCGTAGAATGCGATGCCCGCGATCCACGCGCCGTCGCGCCGGGCGCTGTCCAGCCGCTTGAGCGCGGCGCGCGCCGAACTGGCATCCTGCGCGGTGATGATCTCGCGCGGGGCCTTGAACAGCGCGGCGGTGCCGCCCGGCCCATCCTCGACAAGGATCCTCTCCTGCAGGTCTGGCGTCATGTCCGGCCTGGCCTTTACACAAGCAAAAGACCGCGCGGCCATGGGCGTCGCGCGGCCTTCGTCACTGTCGCGACGAGGCAGATCTTACTTGATCTTGCCTTCTTTGTACTCGACGTGCTTGCGCACAACCGGGTCGTACTTGCGCACGGTCATCTTCTCGGTCATCGTACGTGCGTTTTTCTTCGTCACGTAGAAGTGGCCCGTGCCCGCCGACGAGTTCAGGCGGATCTTGATTGTGGTGGGCTTCGCCATGTTTCTTCTCCTGCAGCGGTCCCGCAGTGTTGCAGGGGCCGTGAAATCTCTTGAAGTCGCCTTTTACTGATCCGGGCACCCGAGTCAACCGGGAATGGCGGATATAATGCGTGGAGGGCCTGTAAGCCGGATTCTGTTCCCGGGGTTGCCCCCGTTCGGCGACCATTCCTCTAGGCGCACGATTGCCCGCGCGCTCTAGCTGCCAACCCGGACGTCTCGGGCCAAAGCTGCCCTGCGGCGATATCCCCGAAAGGATCATGCCCCGCGCGACGTCCCTATTTGGCGTTGCTCCCGGTGGGGCTTGCCATGCCACCCCCGTTGCCGGGGGCGCGGTGGGCTCTTACCCCACCGTTTCACCCTTACCGTCGCAGTGCCCTTCGTTTGGCCTCGGGCGAACCCTTGGCGCACCTCCGGTGCGACGGCGGTCTGTTTTCTGTGGCGCTTTCCGTCAGGTTGCCCTGCCCGGGCGTTACCCGGCACCGATGCTTCAGTGAGTCCGGACTTTCCTCCCCCGATCCTGCGATCGGCGGCGGCCGCCCGGCCCTCCACGCATCGTCCACATAGGCGCGGGTGGCAGGGGCGTCAATCGTTCAGCGCAGCAGCAGCGGCTCGGCCATCCAGTCGCGGATCGCGTCGGCCACCGCCTCGGGGCGTTCGAGCATCGGCAGGCGGCCCGCTTCCTCGAGCACCTCAAGCCGCGCACCGGGGATAAGATCGGCCAGAAAGCTCTGCCGCTTCACCGGGTGCTGCGCGTCTTCGAGGCCGCACAGGATGGTGGTTGGCACCCGGATCTTGCGCAGCGCGCTTTGCTGGTCGCGGCGGCGCTGCATCATGCGCACCTGCCGGGTCAGGATGTCGATGCCCTGCCCGAGGGCCATGTCATCGAGCAGCGCCTGAATCTCGGCGCGGTAAGGGCCGTTGTAGAGCGCAGCCGCAGGGATCAGCGCCCGCGTCGCATCCAGCAGACGCCCGGCGCGCGCCTTGATCAGCAGCGGATCAAGCGCCGCCGCCTGCGCCGGGGTCTCGCCCATTGGCGAGGCGTTGATCAGCATCAGCCGCGTCACGCGATCGGGGGCGCGGCGCTGAAGCTCCATCGCGATCGCGGCGCCCAGCCCGACGCCGGCCAGCGCAAAGCGCCGCGGCAGCACGTCGAGCAGGCCCGAGGCCACTTCTTCGACCCGCTCACCAGCCGAAATCGGCGCCACCATGACCGCCATGTCGCGCGACAGATCGGCAATCTGCGGCCCCCAAAGCCGGGCATCGCACATGACATCGGGCAAGAGAACCAGCGCCTCAGCCATGCCTGTCTCGTGTTGTGCCACTCATGCGCTGCCCCAGTCTGCCCGACCGCAACCTATCAGAGCAGGGGGCGATGGAAAGCCGGAATGCGCCGCGCTTACCGAAGGATGATCGGCGTCATTCCGCCGCCATCGCACGGCTCTGGATCGGCGCGAGACCGGAGGCGTGGATCTGCATCCAGATCGCCGCCTCGTCATACAACGTCCATTCGCGGCGGATGCCGTTCGGGCCGAATTCGGCGTGGCTGATGCCCATCACATGCACCATCGCCCCGGTGGGCTTGCCGAACGCGCCCCAGCCGTCGTGGCGCCCGCTCAGCGACCAGCGCAGCGCGGCGCGGGGCGGCATCAGCCGGTCTTCGCGCCCGGCGCGGTGCTGGATCTCGAACTTTGCCGAGGGGAAAGCCGCGCGCAGCCCGAACCAGAACCGCTCTGCCGCGCCCGCGCCTTCGGCGATGACGCCGCAGGGATAGCACAGCCGCGCCGCCGGGTCGTATTGTTCGGCAATCTCCGAGAAATCATGCGCCATGATCCGTTCCAGCACCCCGGCAAAGGCCATGCCCCACTGGTTGCCATTGCCGCTGCCGGTATAGGGGCCGGGCTCGTCGATGCCGGGGTGGAACGGCCCACTGTCCGGATCGCCCGGCCGCAGCCGCGCCCGCGCCCAGCCCTGCACATTGATGCCAAGCTGGCGCAGGATCGCGCCGGTGTCGCGCACCGCCCATATCTCGGAAATCCGGTTATCCTTGGCGTAGATGTCGGTCAGCACCCGGAACCGGATGCGCTTGCCCGTGGCGGCGCCGAACACGCCAGCCCCATCGTGACAGCCCTGCATCAGCAGCCGCTGCGAGCCCAGCATCCCAACGCGCCCATTGCCTGACCAGATCACGTCTTCGGAGCGCGAGGCAAGATCCGGCATCGCCGCCAGCAGCTCCAGCGCATCGGCGCGCAGCGCATCGGCGCCATAGCCCAGCCCCTGAGCATTGCGCAGGATCAGCTGCGGATGACAGACCCCGGACAAGGCCGCCTCGAGCCCGCGCCGGTTCCACGTCGTTTCTGCCACCCGGCGCAGGAATTCCCCAAAGCCGAGATCGTCGCTGTCCTGTCCGCGCATCGCGCCCTCCTGGCAGTGAGCCGAGGGCGAACCTGCCCCCGGAAGCGATGGCCGCAGCAGCCCTCGCCCCCGCACAGTTGCGCAAAATTCTTGATAAATCGTTCCCGACCGCCGGGATCAGTCGCCCGGATAGCCCTGCCAGCGAAACGCGCCATCCGAACTGCGCAGCGGCGAGAAAGGATTATGCGCGATTTCCCAGATATGACCTTCGGGATCGGCAAAATAGCCGTGATAGCCGCCCCAGAACACCTCTTGCGGGGGTTTGAGCACCGTTGCGCCCGCATCTTCCGCAAGGCGCATCAACGCATCGACCTCGGCGCGGCTGGGCACGTTATGGGCCAGTGTCAGCCCGCCGTGCCCAAGGCTGTCCATCGGCACGCCGATGTCTTCGGCCAGCTTTTCAAGGTCGAACAGGCCCAGCGTCTGGCCCAGAAGATCAAAGGCCACCACGCCATCAGGGCCCTCGGCACGGGCAAGGCCAAGCGATTCGTAAAACGCCGTCGCCCGCGCCATGTCGCGCACCCCCAGCGTGATCAATGAGATCCGCGCCTCCATCCCAGTCATCCCGCCACCTCGGTGATCGCGGCCTCGATCAAGGCCAAATTCGCCGGCTCTGAAAACCGGTGGTCGGCCCCTTTTACCAGCAGCAGCCGCACATCGTCTCCGTCGATGTGATCGAGCAGGCGCAGCGCGGTGTCGCGGCTGACGGCCTCGTCCAGCGTGCCCTGCAGCAGGCGCACCGGGTAGGGCATCGGCAACGGCTTGCGCAGCACCAGCTGCCTGCGCCCGTCTTCGATCAGCCGCCGGGTCACCGCGTAGGGCTCACCATAGTCCGAGGGGCGATACCAGACGCCGCTGTCCATCATTTCGGCTTTCTGCGCATCGGTCATTTCGGACCAGAAGCCGTCTTCGGTGAAATCCGGCGCCGCGGCGATGCCGACAACGCCCGCGACCCGCGCCAAACGCTGCGACAGGAGGCAGGCGATCCAGCCGCCCATCGACGAGCCGACCAGTACCAGCGGGCCCTGCGTCACCGCCTCGATCACCGCCTGCGCGTCAGCGGCCCAGTCGCCGATGCAGCCATCCTCGAACCTGCCGCCCGACTGGCCATGGCCGGAATAATCCAGCCGCAGGAAGGCGCGGCCCTGCGCCTTGGCCCAGGCTTCGAGATGCACAGCCTTGGTGCCCTCCATGTCGGATTTATAGCCCGACAGGAACACCACGGTCGGCCTGGCGCCGGGTGTGAAGGCATAGGCCAGCCGGGCGGTCGGCCCGTCGAGATGGGAAATGGCGCTCATCTGTCTCTCCGTCTTTGCGGCAGAGACTGGACGCGGCGCCGGCGGAGGGCAACCCCTGCCCGCCGCGCCAGACCTTCACGTCTCGGCGCCGCCTGCGCCCCGGCGACTGGCCCCCAAAATGCCGGTCTCTGAATCTTATTCGCCCGCTTCGGGCCCCGATAGCCGGAAGATCAAAGCCCCCCAAACGCAAAAAACCCCGGAGCACAGGGTCTCCGGGGCCTTCGATACATGGGACGCCGGGCTTAAAGCTGCGCCATGACCTCGTCGGAGGCTTCGAAATTGGTGGTGACGCGCTGCACGTCGTCGTCATCTTCGAGCGCATCGACCAGCTTCATCAGCGTCTGCATCGAGTCGAGATCCAGCTCCGTCGTGGTGGTCGGCTTCCAGATCAGCTTGGTGGTTTCCGACTCGCCCAGTTCGGCCTCGAGCGCGGTGGCAACCTCGTTCAGATCGGTGTCGGCGCAGTAGATCACATGCGCCTCGTCGTCGCTTTCGACATCCTCGGCGCCAGCCTCGATCGCCGCCATCATCACCGTGTCCGCATCACCGACGGAGGCTTTATAGATAACCTCGCCCTTGCGTTCGAACATGAAGGCCACCGATCCGGTCTCGCCGAGGTTGCCGCCGTTCTTGGTGAAGGTCGAGCGCACGTTCGACGCGGTACGGTTGCGGTTGTCGGTCATCGCCTCGACGATGATCGCCACGCCATTGGGGCCGTAGCCCTCATAGCGGATTTCCTCGTAATCCTCGCCGTCGCCACCGATCGCCTTCTTGATGGCGCGCTCGATGTTGTCCTTGGGCATGGACTGGCTTTTCGCTTCCTTCACCGCAAGCCGCAGGCGCGGGTTCTTTTCCGGGTCCGGATCGCCCATCTTGGCGGCGATGGTGATCTCTTTGGAGAATTTCGAGAACAGCTTGGCGCGAACCGCGTCCTGGCGGCCCTTGCGGTGCTGGATGTTTGCCCATTTGGAATGGCCGGCCATGAGTGCCTCTTGCCTTATATTACAGTGTTGGAAAACTCGCCCCGCGCTATAACCGAAGCGGGCGGGTCCGCGCAAGCCCGCTGCTCGGGCCCGCGCAAAGACACATTATATATATAGGCGCGTTTCGACGCGGAGAAACTGGTTCAAGGGTGAACCATTTTGTTTAACGCCTAAACGACCCCGCCCTGGATCATTCTATCCGCCAGCCGGGCGTAGGCCTGCGACATCACCCCGTCGCCAAGCGCCACCGGGCGACCCGCGTCGCCGCCAAGCCGGGTTTCCAGATCGATCGGCAGCGCGGCAAGCAGCGGCAGGCCCAGCCGATCCGCTTCGGCCTGTACGCCGCCCTCTCCGAAGATGTGGTATTCGTGGTCGCAGTTGGGGCAATGGAACAGCGACATGTTCTCGATCAACCCCAGCACCGGCACCTTGAGCGAGGCAAAGGCATCCAGCGCTTTCTTGGCGTCGATCATCGCCACGTCCTGCGGGGTCGACACCACGATGGCACCGGCAAGATCGCTTTTCTGGCCCAGCGTCAACTGCACGTCGCCGGTGCCGGGCGGCAGGTCGATCAGCAGCAAGTCCAGTTCGCCCCATTCGACCTGCATCATCATCTGCTGAAGCGCCCCCATCAACATCGGGCCGCGCCAGATCACCGCCTTGTCCTCGGGCAGCATCAGCCCGATGGACATCAGGGTCACGCCATGCGCCTGCAGCGGGATGATGGTCTTGCCATCAGGGCTGGCGGGGCGCTTGGTCAGCCCGAACATGCGCGGCTGCGACGGGCCGTGGATGTCGGCGTCCAGCAGCCCGACCCGTTTCCCGGCCCGCGCCAGCGCCACGGCAAGGTTCGACGACACGGTGGATTTGCCCACGCCGCCCTTACCCGAGCCGATGGCGATGATGCTCTTGACCCCCGGCGGGTTCATCCGTTCGGCCTGCGGCTTCATGTGGCCGCCCATCTTCAGCGAGGGAGCCTTGGGCGCCGGGCCATGCGCGGTGAGCACGGCGCTGACCGTGGTCACGCCGGGCAGCGCCCGCACCGCCGCTTCGCTGGCAGCGCGCACAGGCTCGAGCGCGCGTGCCGACTCGGGGTCTGGCGCGTCGATGACAAAGCGCACATTGCCGCCATCGACGGTCAGGGCACGAATCAAATCCGCGGAAACCGGGTCTCCGCCGCCCGGCAGGGCGACTCGCTCAAGCGCGGCCTTCACCGCTTCGACAGTCGCGGTCATGAATATTCCCTTCCGTTTTTGCAGACCTACGTCACGTCACCATGCGACTGTTGCAAGGCTCACACGGGGTCTGCCCAATTGTTATACTTAACGCCCTGAAAACGCTGTGCGGAAGGCCCAAAACTCCATGCGCGTCACGCATAGCGGCATTGAGGTTCCGCGGGATTGTGCAGTTGCAGCAATTGCCCCAAGTTAGCGGCAACACAGCAACGTATGAACAGAAACGAGACAGCAATGGCAATCGCAACCGACAACCGCACAGCCGCTCAGGATGGTTTCGCAGGTAGCATCGCCTCGCTCTTTGCAGGCTTCCGCGAGCACATGGAGCGCCGCAAGCTTTTCCGCGCGACACTGCGCGAACTGAACGCGCTGAGCAACCGCGAACTGGCCGACCTCGGGCTGAACCGCTCGATGATCCGTCGCATCGCATACCAGGCCGCCTACGAGGCCTGAGACAGTTTTCGTTTGAAGGTCTTTCTCCTCCTCCCTGAGACCTTCGAACTTCGGCGACAACCCCACTCCTCCTCCCAGGGGTTGTCGCCAGCCAGACGCGGACCCACATGGTCCAGTAGATCGAAGACCTTCTCCTCCCTCGGGTCTTTCGAGAAAGCGACGCTGCCTCTCCTCCTCCCGGGCATCGTCGCAACCCTACATCGGGCCTGATCGGCCCAACGCATTCGGAGCCCCCTCTCCTCCTCCCTGGGGCCTTCGATAGCGCGGCGGTTCCCCTCCTCCTCCCTA
>NZ_JAUOQN010000049.1:0-34546 GCF_030547555.1 Salipiger sp. 1_MG-2023
AGGTTGGTTCTCGCAACCCGACCCTACCGGGAAACCCGATGGCCACCGTAAGCTACACCACGTCTGGGGACGTCACCCGGCAGTTTCCGCGCCGATATCGTTTGCGAGGACATCGACGGCAACAAGGTTGTGATCGAGAACCAATTCGAGACATCGGATCATCGCCACCTTGGGCAAATTCTGACCTACCTTGTGGGGACCGAGGCGCGCACTGTCGTCTGGATCGCCGAGCGTATCAGGGAAGAACACCGCGCTGTCATAGACGGGCTGAACGAGACGACACCGCTTGAATACGCTTTTTTCAGGGTGGAGCTTGAGGTCTGGCGCATTGGCGATAGCGTTCCCGCTCCGCGCTTAGAGGTGGTGGCGCGACCGAATGATTGGGTGCGTCGGCAAAAAGAACGCAACCGCGTGACTGAAATGGAAGACTATCAAAGGCGCATGGAATTCTGGGGGGCCATGCTGGATAGGGTGCCCTCGGATTTCGCCTTGGGTGTGCCTGCTCGCGCACCAAATCAGGGCTGGATGAAATTTTCAATGACGGGTGAAGATGCGCTCCTGGGCTGCGGCATCTATTGCTATCGGTTGCTTGGGAAAAATCGGGTTGGCGTGTATCTTTCGTTGGGTCGGCAAGACCCCGAGCGCACTGCGGAGTGGCTTGCCGGCATCGCAGGCTATCGGCTTGTCGATGGCGCGGCGAGGAAACCAGCCACCGGCGCGGGATGGGAAATCAACCGGAGCCAGCTTCTTCAGTTCTTTGTAACGCTTGACGCCGACGCGATGGATGAGACCGACTGGCCGCGCCAGCATGACTGGATGATTTCGCAGGCGAGCGCGATGATCCAGGACTGGCGCTCTGGCCTGCGCGCAGATGTCATGCGCCTGATCGATGCAAGCTGACCTTGCGCATGGTCAAATCGCTGTTACAGGGCGGGCTGACCCTATGCGCCAGACCGTCGCAACGGTCTGGCGTGAGTGTATCAAACCATCATTTCCTTGGTCGCCGACAGCGTGATGTCGGGGTAGTCGCGCACCACCCGGTCGATGTCCCACTGCAGCCGCGTCAGGAAAACCACGTCGCCGTCATTGTCATGGGCGATGTGCTGCTTGTTGGCGCTGATGAACTTGTCGAGCGCCGCCTTGTCGCCATGGACCCAGCGGGCCGAGGTGAATTGCGAGCCCTCAAAGCGCACCGGCAAGCCGTATTCCTGTTCGATCCGCGCACCCAGAACCTCGAATTGTAGCGCGCCGACGACGCCGACGATATAGCCAGAGCCGATATCGGGCTTGAACACCTTGGCCGCGCCTTCTTCGGCGAACTGGAACAGCGCCTTTTCCAGATGCTTGGCCTTCAGCGGATCGCCCGCGCGCACCGTCTGCAACAATTCGGGCGCAAAGGACGGAATGCCGGTGACCTTCAGCGCCTCGCCTTCGGTCAGCGTGTCGCCAATGCGCAGTTGTCCGTGGTTGGGGATGCCGATGATATCACCGGCCCAGGCCTCTTCGGCGAGCTCGCGGTCGGCGGCAAGGAACAGCACCGGGCTGGCGATGCTCATCGGCTTTTTCGTGCGCACATGGGTCAGCTTCATGCCGCGTTCGAAATGCCCCGAGGCAAGGCGGACAAAGGCCACCCGGTCGCGGTGCTTGGGGTCCATGTTGGCCTGCACCTTGAACACGAAGCCGGCGACCTTGGCTTCCTCAGGCGCGATGTCACGCGGCGTGGCGCGGGTCGGCTGAGGCTGGGGGGCCAGCGCGCCGATGCCGTCCATCAGCTCCTTGACGCCGAAGGAGTTGATCGCCGAGCCGAACCAGATCGGGGTCATATGACCTTCGGCGATGGCCTGCGGGTCCAGCGTGGGCAACAGCTCGCGCGCCATTTCCAGCTCTTCGCGGAATTGCTCCAGCAGATCGGCAGGCACGTGTTCGGCCAGCTTGGGGTCATCCAACCCGTCGATCTTGATGCTTTCAGCGACCTTGTTGCGGTCGGCGCGGTCCATCAGCTCCAGCCGGTTGCGTACCATGTCATAGCAGCCGACGAAATCGCGCCCCATGCCGATCGGCCAGCTTGCCGGGGTCACGTCAATGGCAAGGTTTTCCTGAATCTCGTCGATGATCTCAAAGACGTCGCGCGCCTCGCGGTCCATCTTGTTGCAGAAGGTCAGGATCGGCAGGTCGCGCAGGCGGCAAACCTCGAACAGCTTCTGCGTCTGGCTTTCCACCCCCTTGGCCCCGTCGATCACCATGACCGCCGCATCCACCGCCGTCAGCGTGCGATAGGTGTCTTCGGAGAAATCCGAGTGGCCGGGCGTGTCGACCAGATTATAGCGGTATTTGCCGTAATCGAACGACATTGCCGAGGCGCTGACCGAGATGCCGCGCTCTTGTTCCATCTTCATGAAATCCGACCGGGTGCGGCGGGCTTCGCCCTTGGCGCGCACTTGTCCGGCCATCTGGATGGCGCCGCCATACAGAAGGAACTTTTCGGTCAATGTGGTCTTGCCCGCATCCGGATGCGAGATGATCGCAAAGGTGCGGCGCCGGGCAATTTCCGGCGGAAGGGCGGGGCGGTTCGAGGGCGTGTCCAGCATGGCGCTGCGTTAGCGCGAATTTGCGCGCCCCGCAATGTGTCTTGCCACGCAGGCTCGACGACGGGGCGCGGGGCGGTTATGCCCGGCGCGCCATGCAAAGGACCAGACCCGTGCCCCAGCTTCCCGCTTTCCCGACCGGCCCGATCCGGTTCTTCGCGCTTGATGTCGAGACGGCCAACAGCGATGTCGGCTCGATCTGTCAGCTTGGGGTGGCCTGCGTGCTGGACAGCGGCGCCATTCTGACGTGGGGCTGCCATGTCGATCCGGGCACCGAGCGGTTCTCCAACAGCTGGCTGCACGGCATCACCGCGCGCCATTGCCTTGGTGCGCCGCGCATCGGGGCGGTGATCGACCATCTGAACCCGCACCTGAGCGGGCGCACCGTGTACCAGCATTCCAGCTTTGATCAGCGGGCCATCCGCGCTGCCTCGGCTGCGCTTGGGCGCAGCGAGCCGGATTGGGGCTGGCAGGACAGCGTCAAGGTCGCCCGCGCCGCATGGCCCGAACTGAAGGGCAATGGCGGGCACGGTCTGGGCAATCTCAAGAAGGTGCTGGGGCTGAATTTTGAACACCACGACGCCATCGAAGATGCCCGCGCCGCCGCGATGGTGGTGCTGATGGCAGCGCAGGCCTGAGCGGGTCAGACCCGCGAAAACACGCTGCCCCAGCCGGTGACGCGGGCCGGGTCCAGCCCGGCGCGGCGCAGGCAGGCCGCCGCCGTGAGCGCAACGGAATCGATCACCGGGATGCCGGTTTGTGCCTCGATCCGCGCCGCCACCGGCGCGCCGCGAAAATTGGTGCAGACCACGGCGATGGCGTCAGGGCGGGCCTGCGCCACCTCTTCGATCATCGCGCCGACCTGTTCGGGCGGGTAGGCGGCAAAGCTGTAATTGCCCTTGTCGTCCAGCCGCGCTGCACGCACCACCTCGATGCCTTGGGCGGCGTAATTGGCGATCATCCGGCTTTCGATGTCCTCGATATAGGGCGTCACCAGCCCCAGCCGCGTCACCTTCATCGCCTTGAACAGCGCCTCATAGGCAAGCATGGTCGAGGTGGCGGGCACCCCTGTGCGCTTGGTGATCGCGGCGCAGAGCGCGCGATCCTTGTCCAGCCCCAGCCATGACGCCGAGGTGCCGTTCCATGCGATGACATGCGGGTTGGCCTCGGCCAGCCGGTCTGCGGCCTCGAGGATCGGCTCGAGCGTGAACTGTGATTGGCTGGCATCGGACATCGAGATCTCGACCACGCGAAACCGCCCGAAATGGGCGCTGGCGGCATCGCCATAGGGCGCAAGCATCGCCGAGGTATAGGGTTCCAGAACGGTGTTCGACGAGGGGGTCAGCATGCCGATGCGGCAGCCGTCGACGGGGGCAAAGTGCATAGGGTCTCCGGAAGGCGTCAGCGAAAGCTCGATCAGGGTAATCGTATCCAATATCTAACGTCAAGCTTGGCAAAGTCATGTAGCTTCGGGTCGCGGCGAGGCCCGATCAAGTCGTTGTGCCACGCTGCCAATCATCGCCGAGGTCTGCGCGGCAGATGAGCACCCCAGAGCTTCGTGGAATTCTGCGCGGGGAGCCCGGAGGATCATCCGCCGTGGTCGAATGCACGGGGAATATGACATCACAGGCGCCTTTTAGTTCATGAAAATACCTTACTTCACCTGCAATTATACGGAGTATTTAATGTTTAACCTAATCCGGTTTTACGGCGCCGCCGCTGCGGAGGGCCTGCAAAACAACGACCTGCGACAAGAGGCCATGCAAGGCCCGAACCCGGCGCGCAACCCGTTGATATTCCATGCTACCAATGTGACGCAGCATCTTTGCGCGCCGCTTCTGAGAGGAATTGCCCAAATTAAACTCTTGAGTTGTATCCAATATATCGCTCTACCGGATGCAATCGCCGCTATTCGCCCCGCAGCGCCGGGCGGGCGATTCCCTGATTTATCCAAGCGGAGTTTCCAATCATGCAGATCCCCTCGCGTATTGTCGTCCTTGCCCTTGCCGTCGCGGGGCTTGCTGCCCCCGCCTCGGCGCAATCGCTGCGCTGGCTGACCCAGTCGCAGGAAAGCGCGGCGCAATACCCCGCCGAGATCGCCGCCATCGAGGCCGCCGGCGCCGCGGGTTTCGACGTGACGCGCAACGAATTTCAGGTTCTTGGCGTGAACCTTGCCGACGCGCTGCGCATGGTCGGCACCGGGGCGTTCGATCTGGCGACGGTGCAGGTGGGCAGCGCCGCCAAGGATGATCCCTTTCTGGAAGGTATCGACCTGATCGGCGTGTCGACCGACATGGCGTCGCTGAAAACCGCCGTCGATGCCTATCGCGAGGTCTTCAATGCCCGCCTTGCCGATAAATTCGGCGTCAAGGCGATGGCGATCTGGCCCTTCGGCCCGCAGGTGTTCCTGTGCAATTCCGACATGGCCGGGCTGGGCGATCTGGACGGGCTCAAGGTGCGCTCGTTCACCGCGTCGATGTCGACCCTGCTCGAAGAGCTGGGCGCAACCCCGGTCACGCTGTCCTTCCCCGAGGTCTATCCGGCGCTTCAGCGCGGCGTGGCGTCTTGCGGGGTAACCTCGCCAACCTCGTCCAACACGGGCAAATGGCCGGAGGTGACAACCCATCTTTATCCGCTGTCGGTGTCGGGATCGGTGCAGTCGCATGTGGTCAACCTCGACTGGCTGAACGCTCTGCCAGAGGACAAGCGGGCCGAATTCGAAACACTCATGGCCGATCTGGAAACCGCGCTGTGGGATCTTGCTGTGTCCACCAATGACACCGCGCAATCCTGTTCGACCGGCGGCAGCTGCCCCGAGGGCATCTATACCGGCTATGACATGACGCTGGTGCCGGTGTCGGATGCCGACAAGACCACCGTGGCCGAGATCGCCGCGACCAAGATCCTGCCCGAATGGGGCGCGCGCTGCGAGGCCAGCTACGAGGGCTGCATTGCCATCTGGAATGACACCGTCGGCGCTGCGCAGGGCGTTGCGATCCGGGCCGAGTGACGGGGATGAGCGCCATTCTGGCCCTTGTCCGGACGCTGGCTAGCGCGCTTGCCATCATGGCGGGCGCGGGGGTGCTGGTGCTGGCGGTGCTGATCCTGCTCGACATCGTCGGGCGGGATCTGTTCGGCGTGTCGGTTCAGGGCACCGATGAGCTGGGCGGCTATGTGCTGGCGTTTGTCGGCTCGCTTGGCCTGTCGCTGACGCTGCTGAACCGGGGGCACCCGCGGATCGACATTTTCCTGCGGCTGTTTCCGCGCCCGCTGCGTGCGGGACTGCATGTTCTGGCGCAGGCGAGCATCGCCGCGCTGGGGCTGTTCATGACCTGGCACGCCTGGGGCGAGCTGGGCGAAACCATCCGCTTCGGCGCGGTGACCAACACGCCGCTGCAAACGCCGCTCTGGGTGCCGCAGGCGGTCTGGGTTGCCGGGACGGCAGTGTTCGCGTTGACCGCCTGCCTGACCACGCTGCATGCGCTGATGCTGCTGGCCAGCGATCGCGCCGCGCTTGAACATCTTTACGGCCCGCCCACCGTCGACGAGGACGTGGCGCAATACACTCATGAGGAGACCGCCGATGCTGGGCATTGAAGGCGCGGCCATCGGCTTTGGCCTGCTGTTGGTCCTGCTGTTTATCGGGCAGCACATCGCGACCGCGCTGTTCAGCGTGGCGCTGCTGGGGGCGTGGCTGTTTTTCGGCGATGCCATGTTGCGGCCCTTTGGCACGATGATGTGGGGCACGCTCAACAATTTCCTGCTGGTGGCGATCCCGCTGTTTGTGCTGATGGGAGAAATCCTCGTGCGCGGCGGTGTAACCGAACGCATGTATCGGGCGCTGGCCGACTGGACGCGCCCGCTGCCGGGGGGGTTGCTGCACACCAACATTGCCGCGTCGACAGTGTTTGCCGCGATTTCCGGCTCGTCGGTGGCGACGGCGGCTACGATCGGCACCGTCGCCTTTCCGACATTCCGCCGCCAGAATTATGCCGAGGCATGGGTGGCGGGCAGCGTTGCATCGGGGGCCACCCTTGGCATCCTGATCCCGCCGTCGATCAACCTGATCATCTACGGCGCGATCACCAACACCTCGATCGGGGCGCTGTTTCTGGCGGGGGTGTTGCCGGGCATCATTCTTGCGCTGTCGTTCATGGGGGTGATCGTGGTGGCCAGCCTGATCAGCCCGGCTGTCTCTGGCAAGCCCGAGCGCATGGCGCCGTGGCCTGACCGCCGCCGTCGGCTGGGCGATCTGCTGCCGCCGCTGGCGATCTTCGTGCTGGTCATGGGCTCGATCTATCTGGGCTTTGCCACGCCGACCGAAGCCGCGGGCGTTGGGGTGATCGGCGCGCTGATCCTGACCGCCTGCTATCGCTCGCTGAATTGGGCGATGCTGCGTGAGGCGATGCTGTCGACCGTTGCCACCACGTCGATGACGCTGCTGATCCTTGTGGCGGCGTTCTACCTGAACTTCATCCTCGGGGTGCTCGGAGTGCCGGGGCAGGTGTCGGCATTTGTGTCGGGGCTGGATGTCGGGCCGGTGGCGATGCTGCTGCTGCTGGTGGCGCTGTATCTGGTGCTGGGGTGTTTTCTGGACGCGCTGGCGATGATGATCGCGACCATTCCGGTGGTGCTGCCGGTGGTCACCCATCTGGGCTATGACAGCGTGTGGTTCGGCATCTTTCTGGTCATGATGTGCGAGCTGGCGCTGATCACGCCGCCGGTGGGCATGAACCTGTATGTCACCCAAAGCGTGCGCGGGCGCGGGCAGGTCGGCACGGTCATTCTGGGGGTGCTGCCGTTTCTGGCCTGCATTCTGGCGGTGGTGGCGCTGATCTCGGTGTTTCCGGGCCTGCTTTGATCAGCTGCTCGAGGCGCGGCGCAGCAGCTCGGCAAGGCCGGGGCGATCCAGCAACGCCTCTTCGACCTCCAGCGCGTGGTGGTCGGACACGCTGTGCCCCGGCAGCAGCGTACTGAGCGCGCCGGCCACCTCGCGCGGCAAGACCGCGCGGGTGCGGCTGTCGACCAGCATGGATTCCGCGGCGATGCCTTCGGCGTAGATGATCTGGTGGTGGTCGAACAGCATCTGGTAATAATCGACAAACCCGCCGGAAACCCGCATCACCCGCTCGCCATCGACAAGGTGGCGCGCCTTGATCATCACCTCGGCGCGCCCCGCGCCAAGGCGGTCTTCGCGCTGGTAGATGAACAGCCGGTGATCGGGGCTGACCAGCAGATCGCGGGCGTTGTTCAGCACGCCCTGCCGGATCAGCACCGGGGCGAAATCGCCGCTGGCGCGGGTGGTGCCATGGCCGATCCAGCGCAGCGTCTGCGCGCCGTCATCGCGGGTCAGCACGCGCTCACCCACTGTTAGCGACTCCACCGGCACCTGCGCCCCCGAAGCCAGCGTGATCATGGTTCCGGCGGTAAACGACACGCAGGCCAGCTGGGCGAATTTCGCCAGCCCACCGTCAGGGTCGATGCCCATCAGTGCATAATCGACGCGGGGCGACATCTCGCCCAGCGGCATCAGGTAGATCCCGGCGACATCGCCGCCATCGGTCTCGACCAGCACCAGTCCTTCGGTGATGCGCCCGTCGCCGGTCATGAAGGTGACGACGCAATCAAGATGCAGCTCGGCCCCGGGTGTGCCGAGCTGCGAGCCGGGGGCGATGCGGAACGGCGCATCAACGGCGGGCAGCAGCGCCATCCGGTGCAGCGCGGCGACCGGCGAGAGGTTGTAGATGTCATCAGGGATCAGCTCTGCGCAAAAGCCGAGCCCATCGCCCTGATTGGCGCCGTTGACCACGCGCAGCTGATCGGCGCGAAACACCGAAACGCTGTGCGCCGCGCCATCGCGGGCCTGATCACGCCTGTCTGTCATCGGTTCGTTTGCCTTCCGCGCGGGTCTTGAAGAAACGACACTGTTGCCATTGTATGCAAGCTGAATATGGCCTCAAATAGGGGCATCAAGAGCATTTTTCCGGGGCTTCAGGGCGCTGGGAACAGGAAGGGCATCCGCATGGATCTGAAGATTTCCGGCAAGAGGGCGCTGGTCACTGCCTCGTCCAAGGGGCTGGGCCTTGGCTGCGCGCAGGCGCTGGCCGAGGCGGGCTGCACGCTGATCATGAACGCGCGCAGCGAAGGCCCGCTGCTGGCGGCGGCCGAGGCGATCCGCAGCGCCCATGGCACCGAGGTGATCACCGTCGCCGCCGATATCGTCGATGAAGGCGGGCGGGCGCGGGTGCTGGAGGCAGCGGGCGAGGTCGACATCCTCGTGACCAACGCGGGCGGGCCGCCGCCGGGCTACTGGACGGACTGGAGCCGCGACGATTTCATCGACGCGCTCGACGGATCGATGCTGACGCCGATCGCGCTGATGCAGGCGCTGGTGCCGGGGATGATGACACGCGGCTGGGGCCGGGTGGTCAACATCACTTCGCGCTCGGTCAAGGCGCCGTTGCTGCCGCTTGGCCTGTCCAATTCCGCCCGCGCCGGGCTGACGGGGTTCGTCGCCGGCACCGCGCGGCAGATCGCGGGCAAGGGCGTGACCCTCAACAACCTGCTGCCGGGGGTGCATGACACCGCCCGCATCGACCAGATGGACGATGCCATGGCGGCGGACAAGGGCATTGACCGCGACGAGGCACGCCGCATCCGCGCCGCCTCGATCCCGACGGGGCGCTATGGCGATGCGGGCGAGTTCGGCAAGATGTGCGCGTTTCTGTGTTCGGCCCACGCGGGCTATATCGTCGGGCAGAACATCGTTCTGGACGGCGGCGAAACCTCGGCGACGATCTGATGGCTGCGACTCGACGGGAGGCGAGCCATGGCGCGCGGGCCTGACGGGGCGGGCGCGCGGTCGGGCTATTCGCTGGCCGATCAGCTGTTCAACCCGGCCAGCGCCGCCGATCTTGCGGCCTGCTTTGCGCCACTGCCGGGGTTCGATGCGCAGCGGTTTCTGGATGCGGCGCTGCCGCGCTTTGCCGGACAGGGCATCCATGCGCGGCTTGGCATCCTTGCCGATGCGCTCGAACAGCAGCTGCCGCAGGATTTCCCCGCCATGGCCGAGGCGCTGCTGGCCTGCCTGCCGTCGCCGCTGGACCCGTCGCGACGCGACGATGATTTCGGGCGCTTCATCCATGCGGTGTTCGGCGTGCTGGCGGCGCGGCGCGGGTTGGAGCAGCCCGAGATCGGGCTGGATGTGATCCACGCCGCTACGCAGCGGTTCACCATGGAATACGCCATCCGCCCGTTCCTCAATGCGCATCCAGATCTGGTGATGACGCGGCTGGCGCACTGGGCCGAAGATGACAATTACCACGTCCGCCGCCTTGTGTCGGAAGGCACGCGGCCGCGCCTGCCTTGGGGCATGGGGCTGACGCTGGATCCGCTGCGTCCGCTGGCGCTGCTTGATCGGCTTCAGGGGGACCCGACGCGCTTTGTCACCCGCTCGGTGGCCAATCATCTCAACGATCTGTCCAAGACGCATCCCGATGCGGTGCTCGACCGGCTGCGCGCCTGGCAGAGCGGCCCGCAGACCGCAACCGAGCGCGACTGGATGGCCCGCCACGCCTTGCGCACCGCCGTCAAGCGCGGCGAGCCGGGGGCGCTGGCGCTGCTGGGCTATCGCTTTGACGCGGCGTTTGACGTGCGGTTGACGCTGCCGGCGCAGGTGCGCATCGGCGAGGCGCTGGTGATCGAGGCCCGGATCGACGGGCCAAAAGGCACCCCGGTGCTGGTCGATTACCGTCTGCGCTTTCATCGGCCCGGCGGCAGCGCCGAGAAGGTGTTCAAACTGAAAACCGCCCGCCTCGGGGGCGAGCCGCTGTTGTTGAAAAAGGCGCATCGGATGAAGGGCGATGCCACCACCTTTCGCCTGCACCCCGGCCCGCATGCCGTCATTCTTCAGCTCAACGGGCGGGATGTGGCCGAGGCGGGGTTCGATCTAACCGGCTGATGCCATCTTGGGCTGCGACTGGATCTGTGCCGGATCGCGCAGCCAGCGGTGGATAAAGGCCATCTTGTCGCGCACCCCATCGGGCACCGCGAACGGGTAGAGATCGCTCAGATCCATCGCCCGGTTGACGTGGTTGATCGCCAATGCCAGATCGACCGCCATGGTCAGCTCGGGCGCAAGGTCGATGGCGCCGTAAGCGTCATGACCGGGCTGCGGCCCCTCGGGCAGGGACAGCTGCGCCGAAGCAGCACTGTCCACCAGATCGATCAGATGCAGCAGATGGGCGGTGGTCTCGGCCCAGTCCTCGTGTGGGTGGGCGGTGGCATAGCTGGTGATGTGGGTGGCGTCCGCCGGTTTCGGGCTGGCGTAATGGGTTTCGAGCGCCTCGCCGTAATCGGCGCGCTCGTCGCCAAAGATCTCGCGGAACGCGGTCAGGAAGCGGGGGTCTTCGGCCAGACGCAGCTGAAGGAAATGCGCCGTCTCGTGGCGCATATGGCCCAGCATGGTGCGGTAAAGCTCGCCCAGATTTTCCTGACGCTTGGCCAGTTCGGCATCCGAGGATTCGGTGACGTTGATGGTGATGATGCCGTCGGCGTGGCCCATGATGATCTCGGCCTCGCCCTTGGCGGTCTGCTCGGACAGCATTTTGAACACTGGCCGCGTCCCCGGATCGCCCGGGGTGAACCAGCCCCAGCGCGCAAGGTTCGCCAGCATCCAGCGTTTGGCAAATTCGGCTGTCGCCCAAAGCTCGGCGTTTTGCGCCTCGCGCAGGTCGGGGGTGACCTCGGTCATCGCGCAGGACCGGCACAGATCGCCGTCCGCGCCATCTTCGGCGATCCAGTTGCACCCGATGGACTGACGGTTGGCGCAAGCGGTGCCTTGCGTCGACATCGACTGCCTGTCCGGATCGAAGAACACATCGCTGCCACAGCGACATGTGGTGTTGCGAAAGTATAGGGTGGTGCCACAGTTGGGGCACGTGAAGATCTGCATGAAATGTCCTGCCCAGAGAGATGAGGGGGGTGGCGTGTCGCAACCCAACTGCGCAAGGGGGCAGGCGGTTCCCGGCAATGCGCCGGGAGCCTTGATTATTCGGTATCGGTGCCGCGCAGCGCAAGGATCGCGCCGATGCCAAGCCCCGCCAGACCGGCCACCGCGATGTTGAGCGGCGCGGTGTTGGCAACGATGACGGCGACAAGCGCCCAGATCACCGTGATGCCGTAAAGCGGCGCGCGGTGCAGCCGGTACTGCACCACCAGCGCCAGCGCCAGCGCGATGGCAAGGCCGACCAGCGCCGCCGGGGTTTCCGGCAACAGACCATAGCCGCCCAGCACCAGCCCGATCGACACCGGCGCGGCGGCGCTCAGCCAGCCTGCCAGCATGGCGATGGGCGAGGTCTGCATCCAGCGGTCCATGTCTCCGGCGCGGAACAGCGCAATCAGCGATGCGATCAGCATCACCCAGATCAGCACGGTGGCCACCAAGGGCGAGAGTTTCGCCGCCGGCAGCCAGATCGCGCCCACTGCCAGCGCCAGAAACAGGGGCTTGCGATGCGGCTGCCAGTCGGGATCGTCGGCGCGCTTGATCAGCCCGAACCCGGTGCCGACCAGCAGCCACAGGTAGATCAGCGCCCAGATCGCAAAGGCATAGCCCGCGGGCTGCACCGTGGGATTGTCCTGAGGCACCGGAAAGGCATTCGGATCGAAGCCGCCGAAATCGGGCACAAGGAAGGGCCCCGCCGCAAATGCCAGCGAGGCCAGAAAGACAAGCGCCGCCCAGAGCTTCACCATCGGCTCAGACCAGCTTGCCATCGGCGGTCAGCGTGGTCTTGCCGCCAAGGAAGGGCTGCAGCGCCTCGGGCATGCGCACCGAGCCGTCCGCCTGCTGGCCGTTTTCCAGCACCGCGATCAGGCAGCGCCCGACCGCAAGGCCCGAGCCGTTCAGCGTGTGCAGATATTCTGGCTTGCCGCCATCCGCCGGCTTGAAGCGGGCGTTCATCCGGCGGCCCTGGAAATCGCCGCAGACCGAGACCGAGCTGATCTCGCGATAGGTGTCCTGCCCGGGCAGCCAGACCTCGATGTCATGGGTGCGGCGCGCGCCAAAGCCCATGTCGCCGGTGCACAGCACCACGGTGCGATAGGCCAGCCCGAGCTTTTCAAGGATGCCCTGCGCGCAGCCGGTCATCCGGTCAAGCTCTTCGCGGGATTTGTCCGGGTGGGTGATCGACACCATCTCGACCTTTTCGAACTGGTGCTGGCGCAGCATCCCGGCGGTGTCGCGCCCGGCAGAGCCCGCCTCAGAGCGGAAACACTGGGTGTGCGCCACGTAGCGGCGGGGCAGGTAGCTTTCCTCCAGCGTCTCGCCGTTGACGATGTTGGTCAGGCTGACCTCGGCGGTGGGCACCAGCCACCAGCCTTCGCGGGTCTGATAGCTGTCCTCGCCGAATTTCGGCAGCTGGCCGGTGCCCAGCATCATCTCTTCGCGCACCAGAACCGGGGTCCAGGTTTCGATGAGACCGTTTTCCTCGGTGTGGGTGTCGAGCATGAATTGCGCCAGCGCCCGATGGATGCGCGCAACCGCGCCCGACAGCACGACAAAGCGCGCGCCGGACAGCTTGGCGCCGGTTTCGAAATCCATGCCGTTCTTGACGCCGGGCAGCTCGTAATGTTCGAGCGGCTTGAAATCATAGCTGCCGGGGGTGCCCCAGCGGCGGATTTCCACGTTGTCGGCCTCGTCAGCGCCATCGGGCACATCGTCATAGGGCAGGTTGGGAATGCCCATCAGCAGATCGGTCAGCCGGGCGTCAAGCTCTTTGGCCTTGCCCTGCATCTCGGCCACTTCGGCCTTTTTCGCGGCGACCAGCGCGCGCAGCCGTTCGAATTCGGCCTCATCACCGGATGCCTTGGCCTTGCCGACCTCTTTGCTGGCCTTGTTCTGATCGGCCTGCGCGGTTTCGGCGGCATGGATCGCGGCGCGGCGTTCCTCGTCGAGCGTCAGGATCAGGGGCGACTGAGGCTCCATCCCGCGACGAGACAGCGCCGCATCCCATGCGGCGGGGTTTTCGCGAATGGCGCGGATGTCGTGCATCGTCCCATATCCTTCTCGTAGGGGTTCGAGTCGCGCAGGTTATGCCCCTTTTTCAATCCGGAGTGTAGGGGGCGCCCCGCAGGATCCGCGACCGCAGCCATTCATCGACCGGAACCACCAGCGCATCCTCGCCAGATTGTGCCACGACAATGCCGGTGATCGCCCATGCATCGCCATTGCGCACCAGCGCCGGGCTGCCGGAATTGCCGTTCTCGACCGGGCAATTCAGACGGATCAGCCGGTGCTGGCGCAGGCCGTTGCAATCAAAGCGCGCCCGCAGCCGGTTGGCGCGGCGGTTCTGATAGCCGACGATGGCATAGGGCGGCGCTTCGCGCGAGGTGAGCGGCAGCGGGGCGATGTCGATGGGGGTCTGCAGCGTCAGCAGCGCCATGTCATGTTCGATATTGAGACGCGGCGTCTGGTAGGCCATGGGGTGTACCTCGAACTGCGCGACCTTGCTGGCTGCGGCATAGTCTCCGCCCAGCCAGCCCGCGACAAAGGTCAGCTTGCCGGCGTTGACCGGCAAACCATCCTGCCCGGCGACGCAATGCGCCGCCGTCAGCACCAGATCCGGCGCGATCAGGCTGCCGGTACAGGTCCCCCGGCTGGAATACCCCCCGGTATTGACCCGGCCCACGGCATTCCACTGCGGCTGCTGGTCCAACGGCAGGGGCGAAAGCGGTTGCGCAAGGGCAGGGGCGGAGAAGTGGGCTTGCACCAACGCCAGAGCTGCGATTGTGATGCGACAAGAAGCAAACTTCATAATCATGCGAGGCCCTTCGCGGATGTCGACCATTCCTGACGAAATCTTTGGACGCACCATCCAGCTTTTCCTTGTGGATGGCAAACCGACAGGGTTGCGCAAGGCAAGTATTCATGGCTGGACGGGGCTGGTTTTCCTTGCCGGAGACGCGGCCTTTGGCGCGATGACAAAGCGCAAAGAGGTCAATCGTACCGGCGTCTACATCCTCGCCGGGCCGGACCCGGAGGGTACGAAACCCCAGAAGGTTTATATCGGATCGGCAAATGTGGTCGCCGAGCGGATCATCAACAGCAGCAAGAAACATGGGTTCTGGGATGTCGCCGTTGCGGTGACGACAAGTGACGATGACTTGTCCAAGGGGCACGCCGAATACCTCGAAGCGCGGCTGATCGAACTGGCTGGAAAGTCTGAACGCGTTGCTCTTGACAACATCGCTTTGCCGAGCGCCGAGGACAGGCGGTTGCCCGAAGCGGACCGGGCGAACATGGAACAGTTCCTTGCGAATCTAAAGATCGTGCTGCCGGTGGTCGGGATCGACATGCTGAAGCCTCAGCCTAGCCTGCTCACAACCTCGACACCCAAGGGGGCAATGCCGGATGAGCCCGTTGTGTTCGAGATCGTGCATAAGAAAAGCGGCATCACGGCGAAGATGACCGAAGGAGATGGCGAATTTGTCGTGCTGGCTGGGTCGCAAGCGATCCGGGATTCCGGATATGCGCACAGCACCTACAGGGACCTAAAGCTGGAATTGGTTAAAGACGGCACGCTCGCCGAACTGGACGGGGCGCGCTACACCTTCACAAAGCCACATTCGTTCAAATTCATATCGGCCGCAGCGGCTGTGGTGCTCGACAGAAACTCGAACGGGCGTGTCGAGTGGAAGCGTTTCGGCACCGGCGAAACCTACGCGGACTGGCAGCAGGCGCAGGGCGAACCGATCGCGCTTTGACGCAAGGGCCAGCGCATCCTCCACGATTACGCCTACCAAGCCGCCTTGCATCGCCGCGACTTCGCACATAGGTTCCGCGCGACTTGCGACCGGGGCACGGCCCCCAATCTGACCCAACAAGGAGCCTGCCCATGGACACCAGCGCCATTGCCCAATTCGTCCCGCTTATCCTGATCTTCGGGATCATGTATTTCCTGCTGATCCGTCCGCAGCAGAAGAAGGTCAAGGAACACCAGAAGATGGTGGCCGCGCTGCGCCGGGGCGATCAGATCGTCACCCAGGGCGGCATCATTGGCAAAGTGTCGAAGGTCAAGGAAAACAACGAGGTCGAGGTCGAGATCGCCGAAGGCGTCCGGGTGCGCGTCGTGCAGAACACCATCACCACGGTGCTCTCCAAGACCGAGCCCGCCGAAAGCTGATCCCCTAAACGACCCCAAGGCGCCGCAACATGCTGCAAATCGATACCTGGAAACGCGCCCTGATCTGGGCGCTGGTGGTGGCGGGGCTTGTGCTTGCGGCGCCCAACCTGTTCTACAACCGCGTCGAATCCCACAATGACGCGGTCAAGGCCATCGAGGCCTCTGGCGCGACCCCCGAGCGCGAGGCGCAGGCGGCAAGCTGGCCGAGCTGGCTGCCGTCGGGGCTGGTGAACCTCGGGCTCGACCTGCGCGGCGGGGCGCATATCCTCGCCGAGGTCAAGGTGGCCGAGGTCTACCAGAGCCGCATGGAAGCGCTCTGGCCGGAGATCCGCGATGCGCTGCGCGACGCGCGCGCCGACGTCGGCACCATCCGCTTGCAGGAAAGCGCGCCGGGCACCTTGAAGGTGCGGATCTCCAACCCCGATGGCATGGCGCGCGCGCTGGAAATCGTGCGGGGGCTGGCGCAGCCGGTGGTCTCGCTCACCGGGGCGGGCACCACCGACATCGAGGTGGCGGGGCAGGGATCGGACCTGACCGTGCAGCTTTCGGAGGCCGAACAGCAGGCCACCGACGAGCGCACCATGCAGCAATCGCTTGAAATCATTCGCCGCCGCATCGACGAGGTCGGCACCCGCGAGCCGACCATCCAGCGGCAGGGCAGCGATCGCATCCTGATCGAAGTGCCGGGCCTTGGCTCTGCCGACGAGCTGAAGGCGATCATCGGCACCACGGCGCAGCTGACCTTTCAGGGCGTCGAAAGCAGCACCAGTGATCCCAGTGCCACCGGCGCCGTCGGCACCGAGGTGTTGCCCTCGGCCAACGAGCCGGGCCTCTACTACGTGCTGGAACAGGCCTCTGTGGTGACGGGCGAAGAGCTGACCGATGCCCAGCCGACCTTTGACCAGAACGGCCGCCCGGCGGTGAGTTTCCGCTTCAATCCCTCGGGGGCGCGCAAGTTCGGCGATTATACCGCCACGCATATCGGCTCGCCCTTTGCCATCGTGCTCGACAACGAGGTGATCTCGGCGCCGGTGATCCAGAGCCACATCGCGGGCGGCTCGGGCATCATCACCGGCAATTTCAGTGTCGAGGAGTCGACCAACCTCGCGGTTCTGCTGCGCGCTGGCGCGCTGCCCGCCGGGATGGATTTCCTAGAAGAACGCACCATCGGCCCGCAGCTTGGCCAAGACAGCATCGATGCGGGCAAGCTGGCGACGGGCGTCGCCTTTGCGCTGGTGCTGGCGTTCATGCTGCTGACCTATGGGCTGTTCGGACTGTTCGCCAATATCGCGCTGACCCTGAATATCGCGCTGATCCTTGGGGTGCTGTCGGCCATCGGCGCAACGCTGACGCTGCCCGGCATCGCCGGCATCGTGCTGACGGTCGGCATGGCGGTCGATGCCAACGTGCTGATCTTCGAGCGCATCCGCGAAGAGCTGAAATCGGCGCGCGGCCCGGCCCGCGCCATCGAACTTGGCTATGAGCGCGCCCTGTCGGCGATCATCGACGCCAACCTGACCACGGTCATCACCGCCATCATCCTTTATGTCATGGGCTCGGGCCCGGTGCGCGGCTTTGCCATCACGCTTGGGCTTGGGATCGTGACATCGGTGTTCACCGCGATCTGGGTGACGCGCCTGCTGATCATCCTGTGGTTCGAACGCCGCCGCCCCAAGACGCTGGAGATCTGAGATGCGCCACCTACGACTCGTGCCCGATGTCACCACATTCGATTTTTTCAAACACTGGAGACTCTGGCTGGGCATCTCCGTCCTTGCCATCGTGCTGGCGATGGTCAGCTTCGGTGTGCGCGGCCTGAATTTCGGCATCGACTTCCGCGGCGGCACCACGATCCGCACCCAGAGCGCAGAGCCGATCGACGTGGCCGAATACCGTGCGGCGATGACCACGCTGGGGCTGGGGGATGTGTCGATCACCGAGATCTTCGATCCGAACTTTGGCCCGGACCAGAACGTCGCCTCGGTGCGCATTCAGGCCCAGAACGAGGTCGAGGCGGTGAGTCAATCCACCATCGACGCGGTCGAGGCTGCGCTTATGGAGGTGGCTCCGGACATCGAATTCGTTTCCGTCGAAAGCGTCGGCCCGAAGGTGTCTGGCGAGCTGATCCAGACCGCGGCGCTGGCGGTGGCGCTCGCCATCGGCACGGTGCTGATCTACATCTGGCTGCGCTTTGAATGGCAGTTCGCGGTTGGTGCCGTGGTGGCACTGGTGCATGACGTGCTGCTGACCATCGGGGTGTTCTCCGAGGTGCAGCTGCAGTTCGACCTGACGACCATTGCGGCGCTGCTGACCATTGTCGGCTATTCTCTGAATGACACGGTGGTTGTGTTCGACCGGGTGCGCGAAAACCTGATCAAGTACAAGCAGCGCCCGCTCAAAGAGGTTCTGAACCTGTCGATCAACGAGACCCTGTCGCGCACCATCATGACCTCGCTCACCACGCTGCTGGCGCTGTTTGCGCTGTTCGCGCTTGGCGGCGACGTGATCCGGGGTTTTGTCTTCGCGATGATCTGGGGCATTTTTGTCGGCACCTATTCGTCGATCTTCGTGGCCTCGGCGCTGCTGCTGAAATTCGGCGTCAAGCGCGACTGGTCCAAGCCTGAAGTCGACAAGGAAGCGCGCAAGAAATCCGGCGGCGCGAGCGTCTGAGCAGCGCGCCCGGATCCTCGGAATGCCGGGGCTTCGGGCGCTGATCCCGTCCTGATCCGAACCCGGCCGGATCTGTCGCCGGGATGCGCTGGTCCGGGTTCAACGGGCTGCACTGGATCGCGGCGCGCAGATACTGGTCGATCTGCCACTGCTTTACGGCCATTGAGGATCTTGGGCAGAAAGTTAACCGCTTTCGCCTTGGCGCTTGGTTTTGTGATGTTTCTGCCATATGCTGCGCGCACGAGACTGGGCCAGGCTCTGTTCACACCGGCACGGGAGGAGGGATTCCGTGTTCTGGCCTACCTGATCATCTTTTCGGCAATCGCGCTGGGTTTGCCGGTATGGGACTAGGGGAAGATCATGCAGATGAAGGAACTAAGCTTCGGCAAGGCGCAGCCTGTCGATGGCTACGGCCCGGGATTTTTCCGGGTCGCAGGGCGCCCGTTGTCGGGGCCGATCTGTCTTGCCTCCGAAGGCAATATTGCCTGGGGCGGACTTGCCGATGAAGACGCGCTGGTCTGCCTTGCGGGCGACATCGACGTGATCTTCGTTGGAACCGGGGCCGAGATGGCGCGGCTTCCAGAAACCCTGACGCAGCGGCTTGAAGCGGCGGGCGTCGGTGTCGAGGTGATGAGCACACCATCGGCCTGCCGCACCTATAACGTGCTGCTCGGCGAAGGGCGGCGCGTGGCGCTGGCGGCGATGCCAGTCTAACTGCACCCTGTCCGGCGGGTGCTGTCGCTGGTTTCTATTGATCGCAATAAGGGTCGGCAGCGCGCTGTTGACCCTTTTGCACGTCGGGCAGGGACGGGCGCGGCGCTATTGCCGCTTTCCCCTCGCGCCGGGTCGGGCTATCCCAAGCGCATGGTGCTGGATATTCGCGATCTGACAGTGTCGCGCGGGGGCATTCCCGTGCTGGAAGGGGTGAGTTTCGAACTTGCGCCCGGCCATGCGCTGGCGTTGCGCGGCCCGAACGGGTCGGGCAAGACAACGCTGCTGCGCACCATTGCCGGGCTTCAGCCGCCGCACTCCGGCAGCATTTTAGGCGCCGGTGAGCGCATCGCCTACGCCGCCCATTCCGACGGGCTCAAGGCGATGATGACGGTGCGCGAAAACCTTGCCTTCTGGGCCAGCGTCTTTGGCGAAACCGACATCTCTACCGCCTTGCGCGATTTCGATCTGGACCGGCTCGACGACCGGCTGGCGGGCGCGCTGTCTGCCGGGCAGAAACGGCGGCTCGGGCTGGCGCGTCTGATGGTCACCGGGCGGCCGGTCTGGGTGCTGGACGAGCCGACGGTGTCGCTGGATGCCGCCTCGGTCGCGCTATTCGCAGCGGCGGTGCGCCGGCACTTGCAAGCCGGAGGCTCGGCGCTGATGGCGACGCATATCGACCTTGGCATTCCCGAAGCGCAGGCGCTGGACGTGACACCGTTCAAGGCCGCACCGCGCGCCGCTGCCCATGACGAGGCCTTCCTGTGATCGCCCTGCTGCTGCGTGACCTGCGGCTGGCGGTGCGGGCCGGGGGCGGTTTTGGCCTCGGGCTGGCGTTCTTCCTGATCGTGACGGTGCTGGTGCCACTGGGAGTGGGGCCGCAGACGGCGCTTCTGGCGCGGATCGCGCCGGGCGTGCTGTGGATCGGCGCGCTGCTGGCCTGCCTGTTGTCGCTCGACCGGATATTCGCGTTGGATCGCGAAGATGGCTCGCTTGATCTGCTGGCCACTGCGCCTCTGCCGATGGAGGGCATCGCTTTCGTCAAGGCGCTGGCGCACTGGATCACCACCGGCCTGCCGCTGGTGGCCGCCGCGCCGCTGCTGGGAGTGCTGCTGAACCTGCCCACGCGGGGCTATCTGTGGCTGCTGGTGTCGCTGGCGCTTGGCACCCCGGCGCTGTCGGTGATCGGCACTTTCGGGGCGGCGCTGACTGTCGGGCTCAAACGCGGAGGGCTGCTGCTGTCGCTGCTGGTGCTGCCGCTTTATGTGCCGACGCTGATCTTCGGAGCCGAAGCCGCCCGCCGCGGGGCCGAAGGCATGGATATGCAGACCCCGCTTCTGATGCTGGCAGGCATCAGTGCGGGGGCGGTGGCGCTGTTGCCGTTTGCAAGCGCAGCGGTACTGCGTATAAACCTGCGGTAGTTATGCTGGTAGCCGTTTGTAAAAAAGAGCTTATTAGTCACGAGGCATGATGAAGAAGAGGTCATCGCGACCGGCATCGCATGCCCCGAGACGACGCAGACAGGAATGAGAAATGAACCAGAGCATCGGGCGCAAGGTAAGCTGGATGGGCATCGGCCTGGCCGGAGTGATCAGCCCCTGCGCCGCGCTCAGCGCGACCTACGAGAGCATCAGCAATGCCTTTGATATCACGGTCGAATACGAGGGCACGCTGAGCGAGAGCCAGCAATCGATCTTTGCCTCTGCCGAATATTTCTGGGAATCGATGCTGCTGGGCAATCGCTACGACCTTGCGTTGCCATCGCTGGTGATCACCGCATCGGGCACCGAGATCGACGGCGAGGGCGGCACGCTTGGTCAGGCGGCGGCACAAACCGTGACCTACACCTATGGGTTCGAGCAGGATTACGTCTATGCCAGTTCGGGATACATGGAATTTGACACGGCGGACCTGTCGGCGCTTGAATCCGCGGGCACGCTGTTCGACGTGATCGTGCACGAGATGGGGCATGTGATCGGCTTCGGCTCGCTTTGGGACACTGACAGCTGGTCGGTTTACGCGGGATACGAGATGTTTGCAGGCACCCAGAGCGTTTATACCAGCGGTACGGGCCAATATACCGGCGCTTACGGGGTGGCCGCTTACGCAGCCGAAACCGGCACGGAGGCAAACTATGTTCCCGTCGAACTCGATGGCGGCGCTGGCACCGCGAATGCCCATTGGGACGAGACCGCCTTTGCGCTTGGTCAGGAAGACGGGGTGTCGACCGACATCATGACCGGCTATCTCAATGCCGACTCGACCCAGTCCGACAGCCCGTTCGGGGTGTCGACCCTGTCGGCCACCACCATCGCGTCTTTCGCCGACATCGGCTACATCACCGTCGCCACCGATACGGTGGCGATCGCGTCGGTGCCGCTTCCGGCGGGCGGGGGGCTGCTGCTGCTGGGCCTTGGCGGGGTTGGCGCGCTGACGCTGCGTCGTCGCGCGGCATGATCTCCGCGCTGCGCGCCCTTGCCGCAGGGGTGGCCACCTCTCTGGCACTGGCCGGCCCGGTGCAGGCCGGTTGCGCCGATCTGCCCGCCATAGGGCAGGGCAACGCGCCTGTTATCGTCTTCGACGTGCGCGCCGAGCAAACGCCCACAGCGCCCGCGCTGCTCAGCATCGCTGCGGATGGCACCCAGACCGTGCGCCTGTCATCCGGCAGCCGCAGCGCTCAGATGACGCGCGATGCGCTTGCGGCGCTGCTGGCCGAGCTGGCGCAGCTTGGGTTGTCTGACCTGAGCCAGTCGGCACTGGATGAGGCGACCGGCGCGCGGGTGATCCTTGATGGGCGAACCAGCTTCATTACGGTGGATTTGCCCGGCTGCCATCAAAGGCTAAGCGTGCAAGGAAGCTCGATGCAGCTGCGCCTGCACCCGGACAGCGCGCCGCTGGCCCGCTTTCGCGAGATCGAGCGAAGGCTGCTTGCGATCGTCACCGCGATCCAGTCCGGCTGAGGTGCTGCCCAGCGACTTTGGAAGGGCTTGCCCCTCACGTCGTTTTTAAGTGTAACCCCCGCACGAGCAGCGATAGGGTCAGCCGCATGTCGATCTGGGAATACGCCAACCCCGTAAAGTTCATCCGCACGACGGATCTTGTCCTGCCGTGGATCGCGGCGGCGGCGGTGATCTGCCTTGTCGGCGGCTTGTGCTGGGGGTTTTTCTTTACCCCCGACGATTACCGGCAGGGCAGCACCGTCAAGATCTTCTACATCCACGTGCCCGCCGCGATGATGGCCATCAACGCATGGGCGATGATGCTGATTGCCTCGCTGATCTGGATCGTGCGGCGCCACCATGTGTCGGCGCTGGCGGCGCGGGCGGCGGCGCCGGTGGGGGCGACCTTTACGGTGATCGCGCTGGCGACCGGGGCGCTGTGGGGGCAGCCGATGTGGGGCACATGGTGGGCGTGGGATCCACGGCTGACCTCGTTCCTCGTGCTGTTCCTGTTCTACCTTGGCTACATGGCGCTGTGGTCGGCGATCGAAAACGACGATACGGCGGCGGATCTGACCTCGATCCTGTGCCTTGTCGGATCGGTCTTCGCCATCCTGTCGCGTTACGCGGTGCTGTTCTGGAATCAGGGGCTGCATCAGGGGGCGTCGCTGTCGATGGACGCCGAAGAAAACGTCGCCGACGTGTTCTGGTACCCGACGCTGATGTGCATCGCGGGCTTTGTGCTGCTGTTCGTTGCGCTGGTGTTCCTGCGCACCCAGACCGAAATCCGCGCGCGCCGGGCACGGGCGTTGCTGACACGCGAAAGGCTGACATGATACCGGACCTTGGAAAATATGCCTTTGCGGTGCTCACCTCCTACGGGCTGAGCCTCGGGCTGCTGTTTGCGCTGGTCGGGGTCTCTGTGGCACGGGCGCGGCGGGTGAAAGCGGAACTGGCGAAGATCGAGCAAAGGCTGAAGCTCCATGGCTGACGGAGAAACCACCCAGAAACGCGTTTCGGTGCTGATGATCCTGCCGCCGCTGCTGTTCGCGGGCTTCGCGGTCATGGCCTATCTGGGGATGCAGCGGGGCGACACGACGACGCTGCCCTCGACCTTCATCGGCCGTCAGGCCCCGGCGCTGCCGGAGCAGACGCTGGAGGGCTTTGCCTCGGTCAGCGATGCCGATCTGCGCTCGGGCGAGGTGACGGTGGTGAACTTCTGGGCCTCGTGGTGCCCGCCGTGCCGCGCCGAACACCCGCGCCTGCTGGAGCTTCAGGCCGAAGGGGTGCGGGTGATCGGCGTGAACTTCAAGGACCAGACCGGCACCGCGACCCGTTACCTGACCGAGGAACGCTCGCCCTTCATCGGCGTGCCGTTCGACCCACAGGGCCGCGCGGCGATCGACTGGGGAGTGACCGGCCCGCCCGAAAGCTTCATCGTAGGCGGAGACGGGACCATCCTGTTCAAGCTGGTCGGCCCGATGGCGGGCACGCTTTACCAGGAAGATTTCCTGCCAGCACTGCACGAGGCGCTTGGCCGCTGATCTAGCGGCTCTCGGCCGTTGTCATCTGGCACGACACGGGGGCGGGGGCCGACAGGTCGGTCTTGCAGGCCTTTGCCTGGCTGCTCTGCGCGGTGAACGCGCCAAAGATCGCCATGAGCGCCAAGGCGCCGGCCTGAACTGCGGTGATGGTCCTGAATCGAGATTTGCGTCGCATCTGTCGTGCTGCCTGTTGTCTTACGCCTGTGGTCAACAGATGGGGGGCACCCCGCCCCCCGATCAAGTCGCATCTGTGCACGAAGCGATGCATCCGGCACGGCTCGGCAGAGCCTTGCTCTTTGCCCTCGCGCAAGGCGGATTTCCGCCTGTCAGAGACTGTCTCGTCACAAAAAACTGCGACGGATCAACGGGATCTTAACGTACGACGATCTCGTCCGAGCGCATCATCCCAAGCACATCGCGGGCCTGCTGGTCGAGCAGGTCAATGTCGAGATAATCGTCCGACAGCCGCGTGGTCAGGTTTTCCATCCGCGCCACCTCGGCCTCGATCGCCTTGAGCTGCGCACTCAGCTGCGCCGCCTCGCTGTCGATCTCGGCGCGTCGGAACAGGCCGAAATCGCCCTGCACGGCGGCAAAGATGAAATAGGCGGAAAGGGATAGGGTGATCCCGGTATAGATCACCGCGCCAAACGCGGGTTTGCGCCTTGCGGACATGATGGTTTGCTCTGCTCTGCCAATAGGTGCACCTCTTTAACGGGTGCGTAGAGGAACAATGCCACCGATTCGGTTTTCATTGGAACGCCCCGCAAGACCGGGACGTTCGCTTTGCCTGTCAGGTGCGGCTTTGCTGCCGCACCGCTATCGCTCAGCCAAGCGCGGCAACGCCTGGTAGCACCTTGCCTTCCATCCATTCAAGGAACGCGCCCCCGGCTGTGGAGATATAGGTGAAATCCTCCGCCGCGCCCGCCTTGTTAAGCGCCGCAACGGTATCGCCGCCGCCCGCCACCGACACCAGCTTGCCATTTGCCGTGGCCCGCGCCGCATAGGCCGCCGCGGCGTTGGTCGCCTTGTCAAAAGGCGCGATCTCGAAGGCGCCCAGCGGGCCGTTCCAGATCAATGTTTCGGCGCGCTCGATGGCCTGTTCGATATGGGCCACGGTCTCGGGCCCAGCATCGAGGATCATCGCATCGGCGGGGCAGGCCTCGGCGGGCACCACCTCCGACGGGGCGTTTTCGCGAAATTCGCGAGCAACCACCACGTCCCGCGGCAGCAGGATCTCACAGCCGGTGGACATGGCCTTTTCGGCGATGGCCTTGGCGGTTTCGGTCATCTCGTGCTCGCACAGGGATTTGCCGACGTCGATGCCCTGCGCCGCAAGGAAGGTGTTCGCCATGCCGCCGCCGATCACCAGGATATCGACCTTTTCCACAAGGTTGCCCAGCAGTTCCAGCTTGGTCGACACCTTGGCGCCGCCCACCACTGCCAGAACCGGACGCTTGGGATCGCCAAGCGCGGATTCCAGCGCCTCGAGCTCGGCCTGCATCAGGCGGCCCGCGCAGCAGGGCAGCAGGCGGGCCAGCGCCTCTGTCGAGCTATGCGCCCGGTGCGCGGCGGAAAACGCATCGTTGCAGTAAACGTCGCCCAGCGTGGCATAGGTCTTGGCCAGCTCGGGGTCGTTCTTCTCCTCGCCCGGCTCGAACCGTGTGTTTTCCAGCAGGACCACCTGACCGGGCCCGCAGGCGGCGATTGCCGCCTCGGCGCCGTCCAGCGTGGTGAAATGCACCTTGCAGCCGAACACCGCCTCCAGCGTCGGCACCAGCATCTTCAGCGACATCTCGGGCACGACCTTGCCCTTGGGGCGGCCGAAATGCGCCAGCAGGATCGGCGTGCCCCCGCGCGAGATGATGTCCTGAATGGTCGGGCCGACCCGCTCGACGCGGGTGGCATCGGTGACCTCGCCATTTTCCAGCGGCACGTTGATGTCGACCCGCGTGAGGACGCGCTTGCCGTCCAGATCCATGTCGTCAAGAGTCTTCCAGGCCATGCGATGGCTCCTCCGGTCTTTAGCTTTGCGAAAGGTCTGCCCGCTCGCGCGCCCGGCGTCAATGCGCGGAGGACTTGCGCGGCGCTTGTGAAAGGGCCTGCGGGGCATTAAGTCTGCGCCCGACCTCATCGGACGCATTGGGAGATAGACATGGCCGAGATCAAGGACCCCGAGAACACCATCCTCATGGAGCTGAAGGACGGCACCGTGGTGATCGAACTGCTGCCCGACGTGGCGCCCAAGCACGCCGAGCGGATGAAAGAGCTGGCCCGCGCTGGCGCCTATGACAACGTCTGCTTTCACCGGGTGATCGACGGCTTCATGGCGCAGACCGGCGACGTGGAAAACGGCGACATGGAAGACGGCTTCAACCTGCGCCGCGCCGGCACGGGCGGATCCGACCTGCCGGACCTGCCGGCGGAGTTCTCCAAACTGCCGCACGCCCGTGGCACGCTGGGCGCGGCGCGCTCGCAGAACCCGAACTCGGCGAACTCGCAGTTCTTCATCAACTTCAAGGACAACGATTTCCTGAACGGGCAATACACTGTCTATGGCCGCGTCATCGACGGCATGGCCCATGTCGACGCCATCGCTCGCGGCGAGCCGCCCGCGAACCCCGACCGCATGATCAGCGTCAAGGTGGCGGCGGATGCGTAACCTGCTGGCCGCCGGGCTGTGCGTTCTGGGCCTGCCCGCCATGGCGGCTGGCCTCGACGTGACCGTCTCGGGCGAAGGGGCCAATGGCACTTTCCACATCGAGCTGTTCGATGATGTGGCGCCGCAGCACGTGGCCCGCATCACCGAACTGGCCAAGGCCGGTGCCTACGACGGCGTCGCCTTTCACCGGGTGATCGAAGGCTTCATGGCCCAGACCGGCGATGTGCAATACGGCAAGATCGGCGCCGACATGCGCATGGCGGGCATGGGCGGGTCCGACCTTCCGGACCTTCCGGCAGAGTTCTCCGACAAGAATTTCGATCGCGGCGCGGTGGGCATGGCCCGCTCGCAAAGCCCGGATTCGGCCAATTCGCAGTTCTTCATCATGTTCGCGCCCGCGCCCCACCTGAACGGTCAGTACACCGTGGTGGGCGAGGTCACCTCGGGCATGGATGTGATCGACGCGATCAAGCGCGGCACCGGCGGCAACGGCGCCGTGGTCGGCCAACCCGATCAGATGGTCACGGTCACAGTCACCGACTGAGCCCCGCCAACTGGCATAGAGCGAAGCAAAGAGGAGGGCGCGTCCCTCCTCTTTTTCATTTCCGGCACCGCCGCAAAACCAAAGCGCCGCGCCCGCCCTTCATCTTGCCAGATAAACTCCGGGGGGAGCCGCAGGCGGGGGGCTGGCCCCCCTCTGAGCGCAACTACGGGCGCGGCGCTGCGGCGTAATCGTCCAGCCGCTTGCCCGGCTCATCGACAAACAGCCCGGGCAGCGGCACCTGCGCCGCCACCGTATCAAGCCGGATCGACAGGAAATCCCCAGCGGTTTCCGACCATGCGATGCAGGTCCAGATTCGCCCCCAGTAGTCGATCTTCAGCGGCCGGATGTCATGGCGCGCGCTGTCCTCCAGCGTCACCCGCAGCTTCTGGCGCGCCCGGATCGCCGCGCGAAACGCGGGCATGTGGCGGAAGCCCTGCGCCGCATCGCGCCACGGATGACCCGCAAAGCCGAAGGGCACCGCATGGCCTTCCTCGGGCAGAAGCGCGTCGATCTTGGCCGACAGGCTTTGCGCCGCCTGCGCCAGCTCGGGCAGCTCTGCTGCGCCGGCGCCGACGGCGGCAAGGCCCAGATGCAGCACCTCCAGTTCCGTTTCGGTCAGGTTCAGCGGTGGCAAGGTGATCGCGGCCAGCGCCCGGTATCCTTGGCCCCGCGTGCCCGCGATCGGGATGCCTGCGGCGGTCAGCTCGTCCATGTCACGGTAAATCGTGCGCACCGACACTTTCAGCGCTGCGGCAAGGCTGTCGGCGCTGTGCAGCCGCCCGTCCTTGAGCCGCTCCATCAGGCTGGCGAGTCGCTTGGGTTTCTTCATCTGCTCTCCTTGCCCGGTGGTTTTGCGCTCCTGACAGAAAAATGTCAAAGAACATCGCCGATTTTGATCGCGCCAGCGTCATTGCGGCGCTGCAAGCCTTCCGGTCCTCTGACCGCCGGCCTAAACATCTGGGAATGATTTCACACCGGGGCCCGCAGGCGCGCCCCGCGACAGGAGAGAAAGACATGCTCAACAATATCGGCCTTCCGGGCCTTCTGCTGATCGCCGTCGTCGTGCTGGTACTGTTCGGCCGCGGCAAGATCTCGAACCTGATGGGCGAGGTCGGCAAGGGCATCACCGCTTTCAAGAAGGGCGTGAACGACGGCTCCAAGGAGCTCGAGGACGAAAAGGCGGAAAAGGCGCAGGACGTCACGCCGTCTGACGAAAAGGACAAGGTGTAAGCCGCCATGCTGGATCTGGGATGGTCCGAGCTCATGGTCATCGGCATCGTGGCGTTGATCGTCGTCGGCCCCAAGGACCTGCCGGTGCTGTTCCGCAACGCGGGACGGTTCATGGGCAAGGCCCGCGGCATGGCGCGCGAATTCACCAGCGCGATGAACGATGCCGCTGACGAGTCGGGCGTGCGCGACGTGGCCAAGACCTTCAAGTCCGCGACCAACCCGATTGGCACGGCGATGGACGGGGTGCGCGATGCCGCCAAGTCGATGACCGATGTCGGGGTGCCGTCGAAGACCGAAGGGCTCAAACAGGACCCCGCCGCTCCGGACCCCGAGCGCGAGGCCCAAAAGAAAAAGATCGCCGCCAGCACCGCCCGCGCCGCCGCCGAGCGGCAAAAGCGCGAGGCCGATGCCGCTGCGAAACGCGCCGAGGACGCCGCCAGCAAGGCCGCCGAGCTGGAAGCGGAGCTGAAGAAAGACGGTGAGGCATGAGCGTGGGACAAGATGAGATCGAGGACAGCTCGGCACCGCTGATCGAGCATCTCGCAGAGCTGCGCACGCGGCTCATTCGCGCCGTGATCGCCTTTATCATCGGCATCTGCCTTGCTTTCGTGGTGGCAGAGCCGATCCTGCAATTCCTGCTGCACCCGATCGAGGAAACGCTGCGCGGCCTTGGTGATCCGTCACCGACGATGCAGTATACCTCGCCGCAGGAATACCTGTTCACGCTGTTCCGGATTTCCATGGTGTTCGGCTTTGCGCTGGCCTTTCCGGTGATCAGCTACCAGCTGTGGCGCTTTGTGGCGCCGGGGCTTTACAAGAACGAGAAAGGCGCCTTCCTGCCCTTCCTCATTGCCTCGCCGGTGATGTTCATCCTTGGCGCAAGCTTTGCGCAGTTCATCGTCACGCCGATGGCGATGGCGTTCTTTCTGGGCTTTGCCGATGTCTCGTCGATCTTCGCCAATCTGGTGAATTCCGCCGCCGAGCGGGTGAGCGAGGGGGTATCCGGCATCTCCGAGGTGAGCGCCGCCGTGGTTCCGGAAACCGACGAGGGCATCCGCATCACCTTCTTTGGCAAGGTGAATGAAAGCCTCGACATCACGCTCAAATTCATCATCGCCTTCGGGCTGTGTTTCCAGCTGCCGGTGTTGCTGACGCTGATGGGCAAGGCCGGGCTGGTCTCGGCCGTGGGTCTTGGCGCGGTGCGCAAATATGCGGTGGTGGCGATCCTTGCGCTTGCCGCGCTGGTGACCCCGCCGGACGTGACCTCTCAGGTCATTCTGTTCGTTGTGGTGTACGGGCTTTACGAGGTGTCGATCCTGCTGGTGCGCATGGTCGAACGGAAGCGCGAAAAAGAGCTGCGCGCCCAGGGGCTGTGGTTCGATGACGAGGAGGAAGCCACGGCGAACGAGTTCGACGCGGCGGACGGCAAGAAGGACGACACGTGAGCAAGACCCTGAAACGGATCGCAGAGGCGCTGGAGCGAATAGCTCCGGCGCCGCTGGGGGCCCCGGATTTCGATGAGGCCGAGGCGTTTGTCTGGCAGGTCGACCCGGACCGGCTGCAACCGGTGAACAAGATCAGCCGCGTGGCGCTGTCGCTGCTGCTGGGCATTGATCGCTCCCGCGACACGCTGCTGGCCAATACCGCGCAATTCGCGCGCGGGCTGCCGGCAAACAACGCGCTGCTCTGGGGCGCGCGAGGCATGGGCAAATCCAGCCTCGTCAAGGCGATCTGCGCCGAGGTGCGCGATCAGGGCCATGATCTGAAGCTGGTGGAATTGCAGCGCGAAGATCTTGGCTCGGTGGCGCGCCTGCTGAACCTGCTGCGGGCATCAGACAAGCGCTTCGTGCTGTTCTGCGATGACCTGTCGTTCAGCCATGACGACCAGCATTACAAGAGCCTGAAGGCAGTGCTGGATGGCGGCATCGAAGGGCGGCCCGACAATGTGCTGTTCTACGCCACCTCGAACCGGCGCCACCTGATGCCGCGAGACATGATCGAAAACGAGCGCTCTTCCGCGATCAACCCCAGCGAGGCGGTCGAAGAAAAAGTGTCGCTGTCCGACCGGTTCGGGCTGTGGCTGGGCTTTCACCCCTGTTCGCAGGACGAATATCTCGCGATGATCCGTGGCTATTGCGATGAGCATGGCGTCGAGATCGACGACGAGACGCTGCGGGCAGAGGCCATCGAATGGCAGGCAACGCGCGGTGCCCGCTCTGGGCGGGTGGCGTGGCAGTATTTCGTTGATCTTGCCGGACGCAGGGGTGTGCAACTCTAGAAGATTCTCCGCCCGACTAATCTTCGGTCGGGCGGGGCGCGCAGGATTCTAACGCGAGAAATCCTGCGCCCGGCCTCAGCGCAGGAAGTCCATCGGATCGACGCTGTCAAAGCCCTTGCGAACCTCGAAATGCAGGAAGCTGGGATCGCCCGCCCGCACCTTGCCGATGCTCTGGCCGCGGCTGACCGCATCGCCTTTGACGACGCTCAGACTGTCAATATGGGTGTAGATCGACAGCAAATCGTCCGGGTGGCGGATCACGAGGATCTGCACGTTCTCGGTGTTGGTGGTGATCGCCGCCACGGTTCCGCTTGCCGCGGCTTTGACCGATGTGCCCGGCGCTGCCGAAATGTCGATGCCCTCGTTCTTGCCCTTGGCATAGTCGCGGATGATGTTGCCATCCACCGGCATTGCCATCGCCGTCGTCGATGGTGCGGGCTTGGATTGGCCGATGTCCGCCACCGGCTGCGCCGTGACCGTGGCTGCGGCGGCAGAGCTTGCAGCGATCGAGGGCTGGTCATCAGGCAGCGGCCGCGTCGAAGAGGGCGGCTGCGGCGTCGGCGATCCTGCACCCGGTACCGTGGTGGTGGTGGTCGCCGTCCGGCTGCCCTGTTCGACCACCGGGATCAGCAGATACTGGCCTTCGCGCACCGACAGGCTTGAATCCAGCCCGTTCCAGTCTGCCAGCGAGCGCGGCGTCACGTTGTAGAGCCGGGCGATGGTATAGGCGGTCTCGCCGCGGCTCACCTGATGGCGCACCGGTTCGACCCCGCCCTGAATCGGCGCGGGGGTCGCGGCGGTCCGAGAAGGGGTGGGGGCGTTGTCGATGGCGGTGCTGGCAAGCGTGCTGATATCAACCGATCCGGCCGAGCGCATCGGGGAGGTCGTGCTCGAGGGCGTTGCAAGCGGCGTCGCCACGTTCGTGGTGGACGACACCCGGCTTGGCAGTGCAAGGACTTCTCCGGCGCGCAGACCGTCCTGCGGCTGGACGCCATTATAGCGGGCCAGCTCTCCGGGGGGCAGGCCGATGCGGTTGGCAACCTCTGTCACCGTGTCGCCGTTGCGCGCCACGACGACCTGATAATTCGGATAAGAGATCAGCCCGCGCTCATCAGGTTCGGGCCGACTTGAAATCGCGGCAAGCGCGGCCTGGCTGGTGTCGACAGAGCCACCCATGCGGCCCCGCATGTCGTAGTCGAGCGGCTGGTCACAGGCCGCAAGCAGCGCAAGGGCAGCAAGCGGCGTCGAAAGGTGAAAGACGCGGCAGGTCCTGGTCATCTCGAACTATCCCTCAAAATCTGTCGACGCGCCCCTTGTGGCTGGGACGTCGCCTGAAATGGTGGCCGAGCCTAGCTGTCCTTTGCAAGACCCTCGACAAGTGGAACGAACCGTACTGGGCGCAGTTCGTCATATTCAAAGCCGTTTTCGGTGCGGGTGACCCGGATCAGGCTCTGGACGGCGTCGGACTGGCCCACCGGCACCACCATGATACCGCCGACCCGCAACTGCGCCAAGAGCGGGCCAGGAGGGTCTTCGGCAGCGGCGGTGACAAGAATGCGGTCGAACGGCGCCTGATCGGGCAGACCGAAACTGCCATCGGCGGTAAAAGCGGTGATGTTGGCAAGATCCAGCGCATCGAACACCTCGCGCGCTTCGGCGACAAGGCGGCGGTGGCGATCCACCGTATAGACCCGCCGCGCCAGCTGGCTGAGGATCGCCGCCTGATACCCCGAACCGGTGCCGATCTCGAGCACCTTCTCGCGCCCGGTCAGTTTCAGCGCCTGCGTCATCAGCCCCACCACCGATGGCTGCGAGATGGTCTGCCCGCAGGGGATGGGCAACGGCACGTCGTCATAGGCCCGCTCGGGGAAGTAGCTGTTGACAAAGGCGCCGCGGTCGATGCGCTCCATGGCGTGCAGCACGGGCTCCTCGGTCACGCCATGAGAGCGCAACGCGTAGAGCAACTGCATCTTGGCATCGGCGTCAAAACTCATTCCCAGACGTCTTTCAGCGCGGGGAGCATGTCATGGGCGGTCAGATCGGCGCGCATCGGCGTGACCGAGATGTAGCCCTCAAGATTGACCTCGGCATCACAGCCGGGCGTCGACGGGCTGCGCTGGTCGCCGCCGCGGATCCACAGGAATCTCCGCCCCGATGGCGAAAGCTGTGCCTCGGTGCCAAAGCTAGTGCCGATCCGCTTGCCCATGGGAACCATCCGGGTGCCAAGCACCTCCGCGGCAGGCACCGGCGGGAAGTTGACGTTCCAGAACAACCTGTAGGGATGGTCGTCAGCAGGGGTCGCAAGGATCTGCCGGATCACTCGCGCACCATGCGCCGCCGCCGCTTCGAACGGGTTTTCGAGCCCGCGCGTGCGGGGCCCGAGATATTGTGACAAAGCGATCGCGGGAAGCCCCTGAAGCGATGCCTCCATCGCACCGCCAAGCGTGCCGGAATAAAGTGCGTTCTCCGCCGAATTGTTGCCGCGGTTGACGCCGGACAACACCAGATCGGGTGGCGTGCCCTTGAGTACATCGTGGATCCCGGCAAGAACGCAATCGGCCGGGCTGCCCTCCGCCGCCCAACGACGGGGGGCCATTTCCGACACCATCATCGGGTGGGTGTAGCTGATGCAATGGCCGACGCCGGATTGCTCGAACGCTGGGGCAACGGTCCAGACTTCGCCATCCGGGCCGGCGAGTTCCTGTGCGATCGCTTCAAGGATCGCGAGGCCCGGAGCGTTGATGCCGTCGTCGTTGGTAATGAGAATGCGCATGAATGCCCCTGTCTTTCCGTCTCAATAGGAAATGTGGCGCGGATCGGCAAGCGTGGGGGCTTGTTGTGGGCCCCGAAATGGGGGCGCTGCCCCCTCGCGCGCCGGAGCGCGCTCCCCCCGGGATACTTCAAGCCAGAAGAAGCTCGGGCACTCTGGCACTTCCATGGGTTTCTTCTGGCCCTAAATATCCCCGCCGGAGGCATCCGCATGGCGGACAGGCGGGGGCTTTCTGGTCAGAGAAGGCCGGTCTGTCCCAGCAGTCGGCTGGCTTCTTCGAAGGGCGAGGCAAGTTTCGTCTTGTCCTCACCCGGGAAGAAGCGTTGGCGGGTGGCCGTGTGCATCGGACGGGGGCTGAGAATATCGACTTTGGGTCCGGTCTTGAGGCTTTCCGCAGCAAAGGAACGGCAGAGCGCAATCTGGGCTGATTTGGTTGTCCCGTAATGGGCGTAGAATTTTTCGCCCGCATGGTCGTCTTCGAAAAAGAGCGCACGCCCCTGTGAGCCGAGTAGCGGGGCCATGTAGGGAATCAGGTGCCCCATTGCGGTCAGGTTGGTGGCAATCGAGCGTTCCCAGTCCTTGACGTCAATATGGCTTGCCGGCGCCAGCGGCGCCGCGTGGATCGCCGTATGCACCCAGAGCGCCGCGCCGCCCCAGCGATCGAACACCGACCGGCAAAGCTGCGCCATTGCGTCGGCATTGGTGATGTCCATCGGTGCTAGAGTGGCGCTGCCGCCCCGTGCCTTGATCCGGTCATCGAGTTCCTCGAGCCCGCCCACGGTGCGGGCCACCGCAACCACATGATGGCCGGGGGCGAGCGCCTCGGCGAGGGCGAAGCCGAGGCCGCGCGAGGCTCCGGTGACGATGGCGATCTTCTCGGGGGCGATATGGTCTGTCATGTCTTGCGATCTGCCGCGCGGCGGCGCGCTTGTCAATCGCTGCCCGGCACCGACACCCAGTTGCCACGCCCGTTTGACGCCAGCGCGATGCGGCTGTCGTCGATGGCGACGACCTGCTGGCGTCCGACACGGCTGCCGATCTGGACGGTGGCTGTGTTGCCGCCGGGCAGCCTCAGCAGCGCCCGGGGGGCGCTTTCGCTGCCGAATGTGCCCAGAAGAACGATGCCACGCGAGGGAATATCGGCACTGACCGTGGCGGTGCGCGCCACGGCGTCGGGGGTTCGCGGATTGGTCATGTTGGTCTATTTCGCCTCGATATGTCGTCGCTGGCGCGGGGGTATTCGGCCTGAGGCGCCGGCGAAAGATGTGCGGTAATCACCCCCGCGTGAGCGCGGCAGTATCAGCGGAAAGACGCGCGCAGGGCAGCGAAGACCTGCCTAAGGCGCAGGGCAACTTGCACTGGAGCTATGGCTGAATCTGGTGTTTGGGCGGTTTGAAAGCTGGCGGTGCATCTGGTTGGTTTGATGTTGCCAAACAAA